>JAHXIM010000227.1 GCA_025655635.1 gamma proteobacterium symbiont of Lucinoma myriamae
TTCATTACGGTTAGTGAACCGCCCATTGCGGACCCGCATGATGGGTGGTGTGGGGGCTGTAGGAGAGAAACCTGTGGCTACCCGATTGAACGAAGCATAGAACATCGCTTTTTTGCTTTTGATCATGATTATTCTCAGGGTATCAGTCAGCTGTTTATTCGTGTTGAAACGCCTGATCCCATGGTTATTCCTGTTTTTTTCGGCACTAAAGAAGATTCAGCAAAAAGAGATGTCTTTAATAGTTATTCTTATGGTTTACTCTATGGCATTGTGACAGCCTTGCTGCTTTATAATTTTATACTTTTTGTCCAGCTCAGATTAAGGCGTTATTTGTTTTATGTGATTTATCTGGCCATGTTTAACCTGATGAACCAATCCTATACCGGGCATGGGTTCTATCTCTTCTGGTCTGAGAGTGTTTTCTGGCAGCAGTGGATGAGTCCAATATTAATCACTATGTACGCTTTTAGTGGTATTGTATTTGCCTTTATATTTTTAAAGACTCTGCAGTTTTTCCCGCGTATTTTTCAAGGTGCGTTGCTAGCCTGTATTGTGCTTCTTCTTGTGCAAATGATTTTATTCATAATGGGTGCACAGTCATTAGCAGTGATAATAGCCATTGCGTTTGTTATTTTCTTTGCAATATTTACTTTATTTATGGCTATTCTTACTTTGCAATACATACCACAAGAGGTGCGTTATTTTCTTATCGCGACTATTGCGACCTTAATTGGTTCATCTATTACGGCGATGACTGTTTTTGGAGTAATTCCTTATTATGAAATCACCTACAGAGCGGTTGAAATTGGTCTGTCTATTGATGTTATTCTGTTATCGATTGCTTTGGCCGAACAATTTCGTCTTTTGCAGAATGAAAAACAAATAGCAGAAGAACTTGCCCGACTTGATCCGTTGACCGGACTTTTTAACAGAAGAGCATTTCATGAAGTGGCAGAACCGATTCTGCATAATTCCCTGCGTTATAATCACTCAATATCAGTAATTATTTTTGATATTGATAAATTCAAAATGATTAATGATACATATGGTCATAATATTGGTGATGAAGTGATTAAGGTCGTAGCAGAAACTACACAAAACATAAAAAGAAAAGGTGATGTTTCTGTACGCTGGGGCGGTGAAGAATTTGTTATTTTATTACCTAAAACAGGGATTGAGCGGGCCAGAGCATTGGCTGAACGTCTGCGAAAACAGATTGAATCTATTGGTGTTAAAAGCCCCCATTTAAAATTTCCTTTCACTGTCAGCCTGGGCGTGGCGCAAATGTCAGAAGCAGAAGAAGTGAATTCTATTGAACAGTTAATTAAACTTGCCGATACACAAATGTATCAGGCAAAAGAAAATGGACGCAATCAAGTTTGTTGATTGGTATAAAAAGGGAGTAAAATAAGCCTTTTCTAATACTGGAATGTTTGTTGAAAATTCTATATAATATGCCACCTTTTTTAGTTTCTTAGGTCTCTTTTCCTAAACTAATCTTCACGCTTTATTTATTTTCTCTGGATTTTCTATGATTGATCTGTGCGCCAAAGGGCAGCCTTGTAACTTTAAAACTGAAATTTTATCTGGCCTGACCGTTGCATTGGCTCTTGTTCCTGAAGCCATTGCCTTTGCTTTTGTTGCCCAGGTAGATCCACTAGTTGGTCTTTATGCCGCTTTTATTGTTGGTTTAATCACTGCAACGATTGGTGGTCGTCCTGGTATGATTTCCGGGGCAACAGGTGCTCTGGCCGTTATTATGACCGGTTTAGTGGTCATTCATGGGGTTGAATACCTGTTTGCCGCAGTTGTTTTGATGGGTATTATTCAAATTCTCTTTGGTGCATTACGTTTAGGAAAATTTATTCGACTGGTGCCGCATCCGGTCATGCTGGGCTTTGTTAATGGATTAGCCATTGTTATTTTTCTGGCACAAATCGGCCAGTTCAAAATACCTGATCCTCAAGACAGTAATGCTTTGGTCTGGATGGAAGGCACTTTGCTATGGACAATGATGGGTCTTATTGCACTTACCATGCTGATTATTCATTTTCTGCCCAAATATACTAAGGCTATTCCAGCGCCATTGGCGGGTATTTTAGTGGTTTCAACTCTTGTGATTGTATTTGGACTGCCTGCTCGTACCGTGGGTGATATTGCCTCCATTGCCGGTGGCTTTCCAGAGTTTCATATTCCGATGATACCCATGTCCTCTATGAGTGACATAATGGATACACTGATTATTATCATGCCTTATTCACTAGCATTTGCCGCTATTGGTTTAACAGAATCTCTATTGACGCTGACGGTTATTGATGAAATGACTGAAACCCGTGGGTGTGGTAATAAAGAATGTGTCGGGCAGGGTATTGCCAATATTACCAGTGGTTTTTTTGGCAGTATGGGTGGTTGCGCCATGATTGGTCAGTCAATGATTAATGTAAATTCTGGCGGCCGTGGTCGTATGTCAGGCATTGCAGCAGCACTGTTTTTATTAAGTTTTATTATGTTTGCCTCAGAGCTGATTTCACAAATTCCACTAGCAGCGCTGGTGGGTGTGATGTTTATGGTGGTAGTGGGCACGTTTGAATGGTCCAGCTTTCGAATTTTAGGAAAAATTCCTAAATCTGATGCTTTTATTCTGATTTCCGTCTCTGCTATTACTGTGATCACTGATAACCTGGCTATTGCAGTGATCATCGGTGTGATCATTGCAGCCCTGGTATTTGCCTGGAATCATGCAAAACATATTACCGTTAATATTACTCGTGATAATGAAGATTCAAAAGTGTATGAACTGCACGGGCCTTTATTCTTTGGTTCAGTGCATAACTTTCAGGAATTATTTGATCCAAAAAATGATCCTGATGATGTGGTAGTGGAATTTAAATTTTCCCGTGTTTCTGATCACTCAGCTATTGAAGCCATTGATACACTGGCAGAACGCTATCTCAGTGCGGATAAACGCTTGCATCTGAGACATGTAAGCCCGGAGTGTAGAAAGTTATTAAGAAAGGCTGGCGGTTTGTGTGAGGTAAATGTGATTGAAGATCCGACCTACCGTGTAGCAGATGATAATCTTGCTTAATTTAGCTGTTTATAGTTCAGACTACGCATCAAACCCTGCTTGATGCATAGTGTTGTTGTTAGGCTTTAACGTTGATATTCTGACCCAGATTATCAGGTAGTTCAGGTATGGATTGAATAAGCTGCATTGCCGTCTGTTCTTGAATATCCATCGCTTTTTTCAATACAGCAATACCCACGGGATCATTTTGTCCAACATTAGATGCAATTGCTGTGGTTTGCACACCGGAAACATCCATTTTATAACCCCTTTATTGACTTAATATAGTGACTTAAACATTTAGCGTCCCCGATGAATGAAACTTTAGTTTTTTCTAAAATTATTCATATTTACTGGTATAAATCAATGATGGCTGTGGTTTTTAGTAATAAAGCTCTCTAATTAACCTGAGTACTGGATAAGAAAACTAAAAAAGAATTGAACTAAATGCCTGTTCATCGATCTGATCATTTAACGACCAAATCAAATG
>JAHXIM010000032.1 GCA_025655635.1 gamma proteobacterium symbiont of Lucinoma myriamae
AGGCTGCATACAGCGAATGGTGATCAGTCACCAATTAACTATGAAAATTCTCTAAAAAAAGTGTCCGGTTGGACTTGACCAGTACAAACTGCCTGCTTTGTTCAGAATAAATACCTTTAATAACCCAATAAGGAGGTATTTAAAATGTATCAAACAATTAAAAGTGCGGCATATAATTATAAAACAGTATTAATAGTAGTAAGAAAAGAAAATGGAAAAGTAGTAACAAGAGAAATTGAACCTTATTACATGAAGTATGAAAAAGGGAAGCTGTATTTGTTTTGTTGGGATAGGACTAAAAATGGAATCAGGAAGTTTAGGTCTAATCGAATCTTCCGTGCAATTGAAACTGCAAATTCATTTATACCAAAATGCCAAATAAAAATCTAAAGTTCTGGCCTAAAAAATCACTGATTTAAAAAAAATTTTGGTAATTCATAAATTAATTTACGAAAAACACGTATAACAATTTGATTAATAATAAGAATTAACGGACTACAAAATTGCTAAATAAAAAAATATTTGGTAATTCAAAAGTTGTGATGTCAATGTAAGTGTATGAAAACATTAAAAATATATTGACTTTACCCTAAGTGTAGCGTATGATGTGTTCTATTATGTAGTTGGTTTACAGGTGAAGATATCACTTGAAAAGAAAAAGAATTTGTAACTACATTAATAAATCCTAAACCGCCTTCGCGCGTACCGTTGCATAATCGGTATACAAAACTTCACTTTATCTCACCCTACCTTTGGGTGCTGCGTTGAAGAAAAATAGAAAAATTTAATTATTTTTAATCTCTGTAGTATTACTGTGCCTATCGAAAATATTTCGCATGCATTCGTTTGCCTGTAATTTTACATTGCATTAATTTATCTGTGGGTTATTACGTCTGTCGAAAATTTATCGATTGTACTTGAACCCCCACTTAATATTAATAAATCAAGGGATTACTGCATATAAAAATGCATAGAGTGGATTCACTTTCCTTGAAAAATTTAGGAACTATAACAATGAATTTAAATCTTATATCAAATGTACAAGTAACTGGAAATAAAGATCGTGTTCTAGGATATATGGGCGCTCTATTTAAGCGCACCATTAGTGAATGGGGATGTGCTTGTCCAATTCAACTTAATAGGATTCATGATAAAAATCTGGAAAAATATAACATTATGTTTACATTAATAGGTATTCAAAGATCATCAATAGACTTTGTTGATGATCTTTATAAATATTATACCGATTTAGATGTGACTGGTCATCAATATCTTGGTGCCGATTGTAGTGATGATGAAAAAATAAGTATAACCTATTCAAATGGTGTATTCACAAGATTATACGATGAACCTGAAGAAGATTTATCACCAGCCGATATTTTGGCAAAAATTCGTTCAGATTGTGCAATAAAATTGAAAGCTGAGGGGGTAGCGTAATGGAACATATAATGGATAATAATTTTTCTTGGCCCGGCCACGGAAAAACATACATACAAGTACTTCCTATGCCCATTGTTAATGCCCTTTACTCTATGATCGATGATGCTTTTGAAATGTACTCAATGTGTAATGAGCACTCTATCTGTATATCAATTGGGCTAGATTATAATTTATATAACATATGGAGTGTGAAATTTAAAATTTTCAACCCCGATGCCTTTAGGGTTTTTGATGCTGATGTCACAGTAAAACCTATTGAAGATAGACTGCTTCAAATTACTGGAAACATTCCTGCATATGAAGATATGGAACCCTATTCATTAAAAATGAAAGAATCTGATTTTAGTAGTGCCTTAACCTTTCTTCAAGACTCACAAATAAATGATAAAAATGGATAGATAATTTGTTATTGCCATGGATGGCCTTTCACAAAACGGGTTTTATCCCGTTCACCTCTTATAAATACACCTGTAGTTTTATTTAATATGCAGACTGACTGCTTTCTGTGCCATTTTTTGGTGAAGCTCTTACTTTTTCAGCCTGCATATTAAATAAAACATTCGTGAGGTAAGAGCCACGATAACAGAAAGTAGTAACAGCCCAATCTACTAAAAGGCTCACTGTTGCTGACTAAATGCATAGTGAGCCTTTTTGGGTTAGAAATAATGGAAAATAAAAATTTAAATACAACCCCTTCAATAAGAGAACCTCTTGTAAAAGTACGTATCACTAGTTATTCATTCAGTGCAGGGTTAAATCCGGATATAAATTTAAATAAGGCGGAAAATGGTAAAAGACTAACAAAATCATTAAACGGATTTATGGATAATAATCCAGTTGATCAATGTGAAATGCATCCTGAAGAATTTCTTGAAGCTGTTTCAGTAGATGGCTGGTGTTTTACAAGCTGGATGAAAGGTAATGAAACGGTAAGTAATAAAGGGTTTCTTCAATCAAATCATTTGCCAGTTGATATTGACGGCACAACTACATTAGATGAATTTTTTGATTATGATTTTGCTAAAAAATTTTGCTATGGATATTACACTTCAAAATCCCATACTGAAGAGGAACATCGGTTTAGACCATTGTTTCGAACTGATAGAGATATAACAACTCAGGAAGAATATAGCTATGCAATGCGAGGCTTATTTCAGGTGTTTGATAATAAATTAGATGAGGCATGTAAAAACTCTGGTCGTATTTGGTTTGGTTCTGTTAATGCTACTAAATGGGAATATTTCGGTGATGACAAAATAATTGATAACAAAACACTTGATATGCTGATTGAGTTGGGAAAGTCAGATGAAATTCGTATGAAGAAATCACCACAGATGACTAGTGATGGGTTCAGTGGATCATTAGAAGCTGATTATGTTTTTAAAAGTAGTAACGGTCATTCGTTTACAGCGATGGATGTTTATCATGACCATGAAAAGAGGGCTTGTTATTGTCCATCTCATAATGATAAATCTCCATCTGCATTTGTTAATTATTATGAACCTACTGATAGTGTCTGGATGATTTGTACATCAAGTACATGTGGTGAAAGGCGGGTTATGAACCCAATTGCCGCAGATCTGTTTAAAACAGAAATTCATTCTAAGTCCAGTGATAAGACAAAAATAATAAATCTGGACATCAGGTTTTTACCTAATATTTCTGTTCAGGACAATGAAAGACTGATATTTGTTAAGTCACCTAAAGGAACTGGAAAAACTGAATTTTTAGGACGAATTTCTGATCAGGTTAAATCTAAGGGCAAAACACTTCTGAATTTAGGTCACCGTGTCTTTTTACTAAGGAACTTAAGTAAGCGCTTTGGAACTGATTATTATCAAGATAGTAGTGAAATAACAAATAATTATTCATTATGCATTAATTCACTTGGACGGATAGATCCTAATATTCAAAAGCCATATGATTTTGTGATCATTGATGAATCTGAGCAGTTTCTAATGAATATGGTGAGTTCAACGCTTAAGCGAAATCGTAAAGAAATCTTTAGTAAATTAGTGTGGATATTGGTATACGTCAAAACTTCCCACGTTGACGGATCATGCCACTTTATTTAAGGGCTGAATTTTTTCAGTTAAATTCCATGGCATAAATTG
>JAHXIM010000398.1 GCA_025655635.1 gamma proteobacterium symbiont of Lucinoma myriamae
GAAAGGCTGCATACAGCGAATGGTGATCAGTCACCAATTAACTATGAAAATTCTCTAAAAAAAGTGTCCGGTTGGACTTGACCAGTACACAATGACAAAATATTGTCAATAAAGTGAATTTTCACCCCTCTGTAAACGGCTCTGTTAAGACATCAACAACACACTAAAGTATTGATTTTATTTGACTTATTGAAATTTTTTAAGGTTTTTTATGATATAATGAGGGTTGGCCGGCATTCGTATAAAATTCGGAATTAAAAATCACAACCCATTGATATTATAGAGTTAAGTTTTACCAAATGTTTAACTAACGCTTAGATTGAACTTTGAATCTGCCCTGTATTTCTTCAAAAATATCATTCCTGGCTTTCAATTCAACCTTTGCAGTCAATATATCTTGTTCTAATTGAGCATTCTTGCTGATCTGCTGTTTCTTTTCATCTTTAAGCTGAATTAATAGAGAGTCTTTTATCTGGATCTGCTCCGACATTGAAACTACCTGAGTCTTGAATGACGTGATTTCCACATTAAGTGAACTATTTTGATTATTCAGTGAAGTGACATCACTCTGAATTAATTTAAGTGATTGTTCTGTTTTTGTCAGACCATCATTGATACGGTAATTTTCTTTCTGTGAATTTTTTAGCTCCGTGACCAAACGGCTATTATCTGTGTTTAACCTAGTGATATCTTCTTGTTTTACGATCAGAGTTTGGTTTAGATTACGTTTCTCTGCCTGCATCTGCTGGAGTTGTTGTTCATGTGACCGTAAATCTTGTTGTCGTTGTTCTTTGACGGACTGGCGATAATGTTCCAGGGCTTCTCTTGAATGTTTATGTTTTTCTTCGAGGGAGGCAATATAATTATCTTTATCACTGAGCCGTTCAGTTAATTGATTCACTTTTTCTTGTAATTCAGCAACGTCTAAATGCAATGCCTGATTCTCTTCTGACTGTTGAGTGATTAAAAGCTCTTTCTCATACAGATTGCCTTCTAATAATTGACACTGAGATTCAGTCTCAGTTAATTGTTGTTTAAGTGCTTTAATTTCATTACTAAACTGTTCAATTTTTGCGGTACAGGCTTGCTCATTTTTTTCTACAATGGACTTGGCTTCACTTTGTAACTGAGATGCTAATTGTGACACCATTTTATTTAAAGTCTTGCCCAGTAAGGCTCCATCTTCGAGCGTAGTCCCTTCCTCTTCTTCAATTTCTTTCAAATACCGGAGAATCGTTGTCTTTGACCCCGTATTTCCAAGCTGTACTCGTGTAGCATCAACCGATGGATTGACTCCTTTTCTTAACAATTCTTGTCGTGCCTGAAGCACTAGAGCTTTATTTATTCCACCGCGAGCCATTTTACGTCTCCTTTTATTTCATAATGTGTTACATAACATGTAATTACATAATAGTTTAGCCTTGTCTAAATATCAATTAATCAACAATATTTACATTAGATAATCTCGAATTATCTAATGTGATGCGTATTTTTGAGATATTTTACACACTAAGTGGTATGAAATGGATAAATATGTGGGATTAGTTTTAGAGGTGAAATAAGTGATAACGTGAGAATTTGATGATTATAGTAATGGCAGCAAATGACCTAAAGCTGCAGGTGAGTGCTCTCAATAATTCCTTGTGTGATTTCCTGATAGCGACCATACAAAATTATCAAAATTGCTCAAAATCTCGAAATTGTGCCTTAATACCAAAAAAATGATAGATCTTTTGAACGACAAACGTTACCCCGTACCACCTTCGCATAAGACGTGATTATGTTAAACTGTTTGTTTTACGGGGTTGCATTTTTGTGTAACGCGGTATTTGTTAAGTCATCCTCAGTAAACCTGAAATGATAAGATTATAATACCGTCTATTTAACAAAATATATCAAGAAATACGGACGCTTGTTTTTCTAATCATCAAGTTTAAGTTGATTTAACTGTTAGAATTAAAAATAAATAATGAAAAAACTTGTTCTCATTGAAGGTCTTTTTGGTAGTGGTAAAACGACAACAACAAAGAAATTATATGAAAGCCTTAAAAATAGAAATTTAAAGGTAAAGTCCTTTGTTGAAGCCAGCAAGAATAACCCTGTTGGGCTTACAATGAGTATTAAGGAAGCTGACAATACTATTAAATCTACTTCATACGAATCCTACCCGTATGAAACATGGTCAAATCTATCTATCAATGATAGTGAATGCTTTATAATCGAGGCTAGGTTAATTCAAAATTCGTCATTTTGGGCAATGTTGAATGGAGAATCTACCCAAAACTGCATCGCTATACCGCAAAAGATCATAAATAGTATTCCAGACGATATAGAGGTAAACGTAGTACTCTTCAAACAGTCAATGATAGATGAGCATATAATCAAAGTAATTGAAGAACGTAAGAAAGAACATCCTCATTGGTTGCCTTACATATGTGATCTCTTTGAGAATCAGAAATGGTCAAAAATTAACAACCACTCAGGCTATAATGGTTTCATAGAAGCACAGCTAAAATGGTCAGATCTGTTTACAGAAATTAGTGAAAAGATAGAGTGCAACAAAATAGTTATCACTGATCCAGATAAAGACTGGGAAAAAACATTAAAATTAATCGAAAATCATATTACGCTAAACTTTAAAAACTAAAAAAATATGATTTCATAAATTAAAAAATTCTAACCCACGATTGCTATAACAGAAGGAAACCATGTACATACCTGAAGTATTTGAAATACACGACAATGAAAAAGCTATTAGGCTTATTGAAGATAATAGTTTTGGTGACTTGGTAACTTCTCACAAGGGCTTATTAAGCAGCAACAAAGTTCCATTTTTCTTTGATAGAGGCACCAATATGCTATGTGGGCATTTTGGAAAAAACAATCCTCAGCTGATTGACATTGCAGAATCAAAAGAGGTGCTTGCCATATTTACGGGGCCACAGGGTTATATATCACCACAATGATATGAAAGTCCAAACATGGTTCCTACTTGGAATTTTCAAACCGTTCAAGTAAGAGGTGAGGTGACAATAGTTGATGATAGTCGATTAATTCAAATTCTTGAATTATTGAGTGAATTTCATGAAGCACAGTTCAATCAGTCTTGGTCAATGAATGAAGTTGATCCCGATAAGCTTGAAATGATGCTGGGCATGATTGTTGGTTTTCAGATAAACATCACGGAAATTAAGTTTAAGGAAAAAATGAGTCAAAATAGAAGTGAGCAAGATCAACGAAGCGTAATAAACTCCCTTAAAAAACAACAAAATCAATCAGCAAATAATATTGCGGATGTAATGAATAATAACATTAAGTTATAACAGTAGTTGCTCGGAAAACTGGTTGTTATAACACTAATATGAATAGGTAGAATCAAAATGGAAAAAGAAATCACTGTTGGAGAATTGCTTACGTCAATATCAGGGCTTGATGACAACATGGAAGTTACTTTCGGTTTGTTGTGGTCTAATAGAACTGGATACTTTAATAAGAGATAATAACTATCAATTATTGAGGTGTCAAAATGGGACAGAAACGAACATAC
>JAHXIM010000173.1 GCA_025655635.1 gamma proteobacterium symbiont of Lucinoma myriamae
TTCATTACGGTTAGTGAACCGCCCATTGCGGACCCGCATGATGGGTGGTGTGGGGGCTGTAGGAGAGAAACCTGTGGCTACCCGATTGGGCAACAGCTTTTGATTTTTCTGATAATTGTTGTAAAAACTCAATGACTTCATCCGTTGAGTCAGCCATTTTAGTAGCCAGTGAATATTCTGCGTAGTTATTAAAATCCAATAGTTGTGCCAGTTTCTGGCGTAAAAACAGAATACGTTCCATATTCTTAGTATTATCCCATTTGCCGGCATCAGGTCCTTGATCAGATGCACGAGTGCAGTAGGCGGTATAAAATTGTTCACGTAATTCACGCTGATCGGCATGGGTCATAATGGCAAAATAGCTGGGAAATTGCAGATTAAAAAGCCAGCCCTCAACAGATTCCAGCTCTGCTGCCTGTTTTGCCATGGCCAGTGCTGAATCAGGAAGTCCAGTAAGTTGTGATTTATCTGTTATTATTTTTTGCCAACCATTGGTGGCATCCAGTACGTTATTTTCATAATTGGATTTTAATTTTGCCAGCTGCTGCTTTATCTCTTTGAATTGCTTTTTTTTGTTGTCGTCAAGATCAATACCTGAAAGGTGAAAATCACGTTGCTTGTTCTGAATGATTTTTTTTTGTGCAGGGCAGAGTGAGTCATATTGATCACTATCAACAATGGATTTTATTGCGGCATAAAGATGATTATTTTGTCCAAGCTCAGTATAATATTCACTCAATATGGGCAGGCAATGTTCATGCGCAGCACGTAACTCATCCGAATTTTTTACTGAATTCAAATGGCTTACTGGAGACCATGCACGACTGAGTCTATCGTCCATTTCCTGCATGACTTGTAAAAGATTGTCCCAGGTATAAGGTGTGCTGGAATCCGCCAGTAATTCACTTAACAACTGGCGGTTTTCTGATAGCAGGTGTTCTATAGCAGGTATTACGTGTATTGCTTCAATCTGACCAAAACGGGGCAGGCCGCCAAAATCCAATAAAGGGTTAATCATAAAGTTTCCAATTTAAAAACATTCTTGTGCTTAAAAAGCTTAAAATTCATTTTACACTTATTTATTTGTTCAGTTTTAACTATACTGAATCTCCAATGATTTATACAGGGTGTTGTCGTGTTAATTTCATTAAACAATTTTTCTAGTATCTATTATATTAAAATACAATTTTTAATCCGTCGATTAATTCATATTTCATGTCTGATTTTATTTATCAGCCCCTTGTTATCATTTGCCGGTGAAAATGAGAAATATAATCAGGGTGCATTCTATTTTTCTAAGGGTGATTATATCACTGCGCTGAATATATGGACGCCATTGGCAAAACAGGCGAATCCAGCAGCTCAATACTCGATTGGTTTACTATATGATCAGGGCAAAGGGGTTATCAAAGATCCGAAGCAGGCTTTAAAATATCTGCAACTGGCTGCTAAACAGGGCCTGCCCGCTGCCCAATATTATCTGGGAGTAAAATATTCCGCCGGTTTAGACGTTACAAAAGATCCCCATAAAGCACGTCAATTATTAATTCAAGCAGCACAACAAGATCACTTGCAAGCACAATTTCATGTTGCCACCCTTTATGCCAGGGGAGAGGGTGGTCCTCAGGATCAACATCAGGCTACTTATTGGTTTAATAAAGCCTCTGAAAATGGTTATGGTCCGGCGCAGCATAGTCTTGCGTCTCGTTATCTTACCGGCAAGGGAACGGATTTAGATCTCGACAGAGGGATTTTTTGGTTAAAAAAGGCTGCTGATCAACATGATACAGATGCACTGCGTGATTTGGGTTTTATGTATTTTCAAGGTATGGGAGTGGATAAGAATTATCAGCAGGCACGTGATTTATTATTATTACCTGCAGAGGACGGCAGTGGGCTGGCCTTGTTTTTATTGGGAGAAATTTATGCACAGGGAGGCTATGGTATTAATAAAGACGTACGTCAGGCAAAAAAATGGTATCGACAGGCACAAAAACTGGGTTATACACAGGTGACTGGACAATTACAGAAATTATCAGGAAAAAATCCACAGTCACCAGCGGTAAATAATGCAAAAACAACTCAACCAGAGGTTAAAACAATTGCTCAATCAAGCGCGGGAAAACCGAACCTGGAAAACTCAAGAATAGATAACTTAAGTATAGAAGAGAGCAGTAACAGGTTTAACAAAATCAATGATAACTATTATTCATTACAATTATTATCGGCCAGACAATATAGCAGTATTACACATTTAACCGATAGATTTGCTGATAAACACACTTATGTGTTAAAAATACAAAAAGATAAGGTCACTTCTTTTATTCTTACTTATGGTGCTTATGCTGACTATGAGGATGCAAAAGCCGCAATTACGACACTGCCAAGCATCCTGCAGCTAAAATCAAAACCCTGGATCCGCCAGGTAAAAAGTATTAAGTCACTAATTATTGTTAAATAAAAAATAACTCTGCTAATCACATGATAATTTAACTTAAACGGTAGAAAAGGGGAGTTATACAGCTATTCTAAAACTGTCGTCATTCCAAAAAATTCTGGATAAAATGCAACAATGCCCAATACAATAATTTGTATCGCAATAAAAGGCATTACCCCTTTATATATTTGCATTGTTTTAACACCAGCAGGTGCCACACCTTTGAGGTAAAATAAAGAAAAGCCAAATGGTGGAGTTAAAAAAGATGTCTGTAAGTTCATAGCAATTAAAATGGCAAACCAGACAGGATTAATATTTAATGCCTCTGCAATAGGAATTAAAATGGGAACGATAATGTATGAAATTTCAATAAAATCAATAAAAAATCCTAAAATCAGAATGGACAACATGGTAAACAATACAAAAGCCCACTTATCATCACCAGGCAGACTGGTTAAAAATGATTCAACAATTTCTTCACCCCCAGTATAAGAAAACACCATAGAAAAGGCCGTAGCTCCGATCAGGATAGCGAAGACCATTGATGTCGTTTGGACTGATTCTAAGGCAGCTTCTTTGATCATATTAACTTCAAATGTTTGATAGATAACGGCAAGCTCTATGGCTCCTATACAGCCTACTGCAGCTGATTCAGTTGGGGTTGCAACGCCCATAAAAATTGAACCTAATACGAGTAGGATTAATGTCAGTGATGGAACAATATCAATTAATGCTTTGAGTACTTGTTGCTTTTTACTACCTCTGTCTGGATCGGCTGGAATTGCAGGAGCCAGATTTTTATTAAGATAAGAAACAAACAATATATAGGCAATATAACAGGCAACAAGTGCAAGCCCGGGTAAAATTGCAGCTTTAAATAAATCCCCAACGGGTACTTGAAAAACATCGCCTAAAATAATTAATACGATTGAAGGAGGAATTATCTGCCCAAGAGTTCCTGAAGCACAGATGGTTCCAGTTGATAGTTCAGTATTGTATTTGTATTTCAGCATGACAGGTCATCAGTGTTCCCCTTTTAACTCAACCTCGGAACTAATCGGTTCATGAGAGCACTCATAAGGTTCGCCAAAGACTTACCTGTCATAATT
>JAHXIM010000252.1 GCA_025655635.1 gamma proteobacterium symbiont of Lucinoma myriamae
AATTCATTACGGTTAGTGAACCGCCCATTGCGGACCCGCATGATGGGTGGTGTGGGGGCTGTAGGAGAGAAACCTGTGGCTACCCGATTTTCCACTGTGATCCGCACTCGACTTCCCTCTGCACACTCGCCGTTGATAATCTTCATCGCCAGAGGATTCTCCAATTGACGTTCAACTTCGCGCCTCAGGGGACGAGCACCATAAACAAGGTTAAAACCATCACTTGCCAGTTTCTGAAATACTTTTTCATCGATTTCCAGTTCAATCTTTTTCTGTTTCATATTCTCAGTCAACTCTTTGACAAACATATGAGCAATCTGCAATACCTGCTGCTCCTCCAGATAGTGGAAAACAATGATGTCGTCCAGGCGATTAAGAAACTCCGGCTTGAAGAATTTTTTTACTTCATGCATGACCAGATGTTTTGCTTCGAGGTAATCGGGTGTCTCTGAACGGATAAAACCGATATTTCTCTTCTCCGGGGAAAGAGCATCGGTGCCAAGATTAGAGGTTCCTATCAGAATAGTATTACGGAAAGAGACCGTGTGTCCCTGAGCATCTGTCAGCTGTCCATTCTCCAGTATCTGTAATAACATATTAAACACATCCGGATGAGCCTTCTCCACTTCATCCAGTAATACCACCGTATAGGGATTATGACGTACTTTCTCAGTAAGCTGTCCTCCCTCTCCATAACCGATATAACCGGGCGGCGCACCAATCATCTTGGAGACCTCGTGTCTTTCCATGTACTCCGACATATCGAGGCTCACAATACGTGTCTCATCATCCAGAAGGTAGGCGGCCAGGGCTCGAGCCAATTCTGTCTTACCCACTCCGGTTGGGCCAAGAAAGAGGAAGGTGCCGATGGGCCTGCGTGGAGAGCTGATACCTGCTCGATTGCGACGTATGGCATCGGCGACTGAACGCACTGCATCATCCTGACCAATTATTCGCTTGTGCAGGTTATCCTCCATGAGCGTTAACTTTTCTGCTTCTGACTCCACCATACGTGCGACAGGTATGCCGGTCCAGTTAGATACTACCTCGGCAATATCCTCATCTGTAACCGATGAGTCAACTTCACCACGCTCAGAGTCCCACTTTTTACGTGCCGCTTTCAGGTGTTTTTCAACCTCCAGAATTTTCATTTGCAGACTGGCTGCAGCCTCAAAATTCTGGCCATTAAAAGCCTTACTTTTGTCATGCTGCAGCTGCTGATTTTCCTGTTCCAGCTTTTTGATATTAGATGGTATGGAGACCAGACGAATATGTCTTCGTGAGCCTGCTTCATCCATCAGATCAACGGCCTTGTCTGGTAAGTGACGATGGCAATATAGCGTTCAGATAGTCGGGCTGCAGCCTCCAGAGCCTTTACTTCATAGTGAACATGATGGTATTTTTCATATCGTGGAGCAATGCCTTCCATGATTTTAATGGTCTCTTCCATATTGGGTTCGCGCACCAGAATGGGATGGAAACGACGCTCCAGAGCCTTATCGGCTTCGACATACTTGCGGTACTCATCCAGAGTATCGGCACCGATCACCTGCAGGCTTCCCTGAGCCAGAGCAGTTTTGAGCATACTGGTGCATCAATGCCGCCGGCACTGGCACCAGCAACAATTTCTCCCATATCCAGCGATAACAAGCGTTTGTTAAGCAGCGTGTCAGGTACCTCAGCATTAGCAATACACTGGGCCAGCCGTTCTACGATAACAGTCTTACCTACTCCTGCCTCACCAATTAGTGCAGGATTATTTTTTTTGTGGCGTGACAGCGTCTGAATGACAAGCGCAATCTCATCCTCCCGGCCAATAACGGGATCCAGCTGGCCTTCGCGTGCCAGCTTAGTCAAATCTCTCGTATATTTGGCCAGCACATCTGCTTCGGTTTCTGCATTGGCAGTGCGGATGATACGTCCGCCACGTATTTCCTTTAATGCCTTAAGTGCCCGCTCACGTTTTAGACCTGCCTCATGTAGATAATCAGCTGTATGTCCTACTTCAGAGTTAAACATGGCGATAAAAAGTGTACCTGTAGAGACAAATTCATCGCCGAGATTTCTTGCTTCGTCATAAGCGATTTGGAAAAGATTAGACAACTCCTGTGAGCCGATGATGCGGGTGACATCTTCTGTGGCTGCGTGCTGATAATGGTTGTAAATCTGCTCCTTAATTTGTGACAGTGTATTAATTGGATTCGATGTAATGTGTTCAATAATCTGCATCGCTTCTGAATCTGACTGAGTGATCAGTGCCAGCAGAATAAAATCGGGTGTAAGATGAGTCTGTTTAAGAGAAGCCAGCTCGGCAAGTGCAATTTCAACTGTATGTACCACTTTTTTCGTGCTTTTTTGAATATATTCCTGAAACATAACGGAATCTGTTTCCTTCGTCATGAAAATTTGAACAACTTAACTATTATCCTTCAGTTTAAAGAATAGACTAATGAGTAGAAAAGGTAAAACATTTGCGTGCATGTAATACGCTCTTTAATTCCTGAAAGCCTGACAACAACGGGTTATATAATGAGTCATTACTCAGCGTGTATTTCTAAATAATTATTATTAAACGACCGTCTAACTATTCCATCTTATTTAAAGAAAGTGATAATAGGATCACAATACTCACCATAGCTCCTTGCAAACAACAAGTTTGTCTCATACACTTTGTATAACAACTGTAAAAGGCTTCCTGCTTCGAAAGGGCAGATACGCAAAGCTACCGATCTAAGAGTATTATCTATGATGGCGGGGTTACCAGAAAACATACTAATGTGTGCTGTTTTTTTCTCGTAAATTTCCCCTGTCTTTGTTTATTTAATCTCCTTATTTAATAAAATCAATTAAATTGCATTCAGATTTGTCCTGAAAGGAGAATTAAATGTATAGCGTCAGAACGTATCGACACTTGATTTCATTCTATCTGGTTTTTTTCGGCCTGCTCATTACCCAGCAAACTTTTGCTGAAGACATTGTCACCAATGAAGGGCTGCAAAAGAAAATGGTAAAGACGAAGTCCATAGACCAGGGTGGATTTATTTTTGATATACAGAAAGTTGATCCTTTGATACTGGCAATGGATGTACAAAAACTGAGAGGAGCCTATATTAAGCATCAGCATAAACTCACTCAACTGGTAGAAAACAAGAAACTAAATGCCGGGGATGCCATTATAACCATTCTAATTCCAGATTCCAGGTGGCTTGTTATATGCTGGTTACAGAAAGCAAGAATTTGAACAGGCAAAAGATGCTCTATTGGCAGTCACCACTGAAATCAGGGAGCTTTCCAACGATTTGATAGCCCTTCAAGATCAAGATACAACTCATCCACTGATGTTGGCACAACTGCCCTGATTGAGTGGTTCAGGGTTTACAGACTCAATCGAGTAAGCCAAAGCCTTTTTTAGCAACGTTTAAATGAAAAATAACACAGTTCAGACTTTATCCTATAGTTAGTCGACCCTGAAAAAAGATAATCATCATGAATTGATAGATTATCGTACAACATTAATTGTAATTTAATTGTTCCTGATCAAA
>JAHXIM010000498.1 GCA_025655635.1 gamma proteobacterium symbiont of Lucinoma myriamae
TTACCTGAAATTGGAAAATCATTAGATACTCGAATTAATGATAATTTTCAGACGTTCGATCCTGCATTTTCAAGTTGATTGGGTATATACTGCGCCTGCATGATTTTAAACATGATACGGCTTTGGCTGGCACTAATGCAGATGGATCGTTTTCAGCCGATGGTAGGAACTCTGATGGTACAACGAACAATGTTGTCTGTGCCACCTGTCACTATTCTCCGGCACTGGATTTAGCTCATCTTGGACCTAATGATGAAAATGGTAAACAGCAGACACAACATATCAGTATGTCCCGTGCGATGCATGGAGTTCATGGTTCGTTAGCAACCGATCAACTCTATGATGGTTTAGGTTTGTTTCCAACAATGCCGCCTCCAGGTTTAGATCGTGATCCGGTGCTGGCTGAAGCAACTCTGATGAAAACCTGCTACAACTGCCATCCGGGCAAGAGTGCTAAATGCTTACGCGGCGCAATGGGCGGCTCTGGTACAGTTTGTCAGGATTGTCATGGTCATATGACTCAGGTGGGTGATGACTTCTCAGCAGGTTTTCCTGTAGCTGGTTTCCCAAAACTAAACGTGTTTCCTGGGCATCAGAACCAGCCTGTGATAGTTGTCATGTGGGTGATGTCATACAAACAGCGGCTTTAAATCTGACTGATGTGGTTGTTAATGAAAAAGACAGTGATGGTAATGATGATGGCCTGCGTTTGCTGCAGTCTTATAAATTGTCTGATCATATTGCCAATGGCGGTCCGACTAATCTTCCCCTTTTGAAGTTTCCAGATTCACGTTTTGCAACCACCGAAGCATTGTATCGTTTAAGTGGTGCTGAAAATGGCAATAAAGCGACGGGTATGGAAAAAGGTCATGGCGGATTAAGTTGTGAAGGTTGTCATGGCAGCACACATGCAATCTGGCCAAATATGAATCCAAATGCCAATGACAATAAAGCATCTAATGATTTACAAGGTCATTCCGGTACTATTATAGAATGTTCTACCTGTCATACGGGTGAAATGGACAATAACCTTGATGGTCCGCACGGTTTACACCCTGTTGGAAATACCAAGTTTGTTGAAAATCATGGCGGTCTAGCTGAATCTGATCCGGATGCGTGTTATGCCTGTCATGGTCTTGATGGAAAAGGTTCTGTTCTGGCGCGTGCCGCAACTGAACGTCTGGGACTCAAAACAGACTTTGATGGCCAGGATGATTTTACCAAAGACTATCCTAAAGGTACGATGGTAACATGTACTGATTGTCATACAACCCCGTTACAATAAATATAAGCTAACGTAAAAAGTAGCATAAATAATTTAACTTGCAGGGTGGGTCACGTTTAAGTCGCATAAATGATTGTAAACTTAAACTTAACCTTGCAGGTTTATGCTGAGAATTCCCGCTAGAACTAAAAAATATAAGAATGGGAAACTCTTTATTTATTTTATGTTGCTATTTTTCTTTTAGGGTATGTTTTTGTTGGAGGGTAAAATGTTGATGTTATCGAGTCTTGTATCCCAGGATGTAGTGATACTAATATTAGTATACGGGGTGCCGCTTGCCTTTCTGTTTCTGTTCTTTATAAAACGTCGTCGTCAACGTGATCTTCAAAATATTGATATGTTAACAACATCTGTTAATGATGGCATGACAGAACCGCCATCATTACATCCTGTTATTGATCCCTCTATATGTGGTGGTTGTAATGCCTGTGTTAAGGCTTGCCCGGAAAAAACGGTGCTGGGTGTCATAACAGGTAAGGCGCATCTTGTTGAACCCACCAAGTGTATTGGTCATGGTGCTTGTAAAACAGCATGTCCTCTTGGTGCTATCAGTCTGGTATTTGGTAGCGAAAAACGTGGAGTTGATATACCTAATGTAAGTAGTGATTTTCAAACGACTGTCCCGGGTATCTATATTGCCGGAGAGCTAGGTGGAATGGGGTTGATATTTAATGCAATAACGCAAGGTGTGAAAGCTGTAAAAGCTATTAAAAAGGATCTTGAGCGTCAACATTCAAATGAACATGATTTGTTGATTATAGGTTCTGGTCCTGCTGGAATTGCAGCCTCGTTAGCCTCTGAAGATCTTGGTTTACGTTATGCAACACTTGAGCAAGACACTTTCGGTGGTACAGTAGCGCATTTTCCGCGTAATAAAATTGTAATGACAAGACCTGTGGACTTACCTGTGATTGGTAAGGTTAATTTACGTGAAACAACAAAAGAAGGTCTGATGCAGCTTTGGGATAATATCAGAAAAAAACCAATTTACATATTCATGAGAATGAACGTGTTGAGCGGGTAGAAAAGTGTGATAAAGGGTTCCGCGTAAAAACAAATAAAAATGAATACTTATCAGCTCGTATTTTATTAACTATCGGGCGTCGAGGTACACCAAGAAAGCTGCGTGTAGTATCGCTGAAGAGGAGGGAACTACAGTAACATTGTCATACAGAAGTCCTGCATTTTCACGAGCAAAAAAGAAAAACAGAGATAAAGTTGATGACCTTTCCTCTCAGGGGAAATTAAACGTACTGATGAAATCTAATGTATTACAAATTTTCTCTGATGGTGTGAAAATTTCAACCGATGGAAAAGGTCATATAAATATTAAAAATGATGCGGTCATTGTATGTGCCGGTGGTATTTTGCCAACGCCTTTTCTTAAGGAAATGGGAATCGAAGTGGAGACTAAATATGGAACGGCCTGATCTATTTTTAGTTATTCTTATGAGTTTTTTTTCTGCATTTTCCTATGCAACGGATGCAAATAGAATTGAATTACAGCAAGCAAAAACCTTTATTTTAACGAGTGAAACGGATAAGGCTCTAGATATATGGAAACGTCTTGCAGAAGAATCGGATACAGAAGCTCAGCATCAACTGGGTATGTATTATTTGCGTTTAGGAAAACAGTCAAAAGATAAAAGCAAAGCGCAGACATGGTTATTGAAGGCTGCAGAGAGTGGTTATATAAAATCTCAGTATGGACTGGCTTGTCTGTTTGAGTCAGATAGTTCTGAATTATATGATCTGGATAAAGCACGTTACTGGCTTGAAAAAGCGGCGCAACAAGGACACCGGCAATCAGTTAAACGTTTAACCTATAAAAATCAGTTGAAAATGGTCTATAATCATAACCCATTAAAATTATAGTGAAATATCATGATATTACGGCTCTTCTCCGCTTCGATGAGTGAAGAAAGATGCTAATACTCACGAAACCTGTTGCAATATAAAGCTTCTGAAGGTTTTATAAGCAATAGGTAATATGAGTATCAACATCTCACCCACTATTTTGGGACTGAGCGGCCAGAGAGTCAATGAAATAACTCTAAATAAACATCGCAAGACAGTTCATATAATCTGTCAAAGAGACAAACGTAGAAAAGTAATTGACCCATTAACCGGGAAGCAAGGAACGGTTAATCGTATACGTCAAAACTTCCCACGTTGACGGATCATGCCACTTTATTTAAGGGCTGAATTTTTTCAGTTAAATTCCATGGCATAAATT
>JAHXIM010000037.1 GCA_025655635.1 gamma proteobacterium symbiont of Lucinoma myriamae
TTATGACAGGTAAGTCTTTGGCGAACCTTATGAGTGCTCTCATGAACCGATTAGTTCCGAGGTTGAGTTAAAAGGGGAACACTGATGATGAGTATATAAAACTATGGCTATAGTCACGATGTATTGCACTGATTCCTGCCCTTTTTGCAGAAATGCAGAAAAGCTTTTACTATCGAAGGGTGTAGAAATTGATAAAATTGATACTGAACAGGAAGTTGAAAAATTTGCAGAGATAAGTGCACAAATTGGTCGAGATAGTGTGCCGCAGATTTTTATTGATGGTAAGCATATTGGTGGCTTTGATGATTTATCTGAATTAGATATGGATGATGAACTCGATCCCCTGCTGGGGCTGTAGTTTACGAAAAGTTTAAGGCTGTAGTTTACAATAATTTATATCGCATTTTACGAGGTAAGAAACAAGTGGATTTTTTCCCGATTTTCATGAATATTAAAGGTCGCCAGTGTTTAGTTATTGGCGGCGGCAAAGTTGCTGCTCGAAAAATAGCCTTATTATTAAAAGCTCAGGCCCAGGTTCAGGTGGTTGCCCCGGAACTTTGCCGGGAAGTCAGTGAAATGGCTAAATCGGGTCAAATTAAACATATAGCCCGCCGCTTTGAAGAGCTTGATATTTGTGACAGCAGTGCCTGTGATAGTGTGTTGGTCATAGCTGCTACCAATGATCAACAGACCAATAAAAACATTTCAGAATTGGCAAATGCTCGTTCTATGCCGGTTAATGTTATTGATCAGCCGCATCTGTGCAGTTTTATCATGCCGTCTATTGTGGATCGTTCACCTATCCAGATTGCTATTTCTACCGGCGGCAGCTCTCCTGTGCTGGCTCGCTTATTACGCACACGTCTGGAGAGTTATATCCCGTCGGCTTATGGTAAACTGGCGCAATTAGTGAATGGCTTTCGTAGTAAGGTCATTGATAAGTTTCCTAAGGCAGAACAACGTCGCTATTTTTGGGAAGTGATACTGGAAGGACGTGTGACTGAATTATTATTTCAGGGCAATGAACATGCTGCGAAACATGCCTTGCAACGAGCTATTGATGAAGATTTTACAGAAGAAACAGGTGAAGTTTATCTTGTTGGTGCTGGTCCCGGTGATCCGGATCTGTTGACATTCAGAGCCTTGCGTCTTATGCAAAGAGCAGATGTTGTGGTTTATGATCGTCTGGTTTCACAAGGTATCTTAGATTTGGTTCGTCGAGATGCAGAGCTGGTTTATGTGGGCAAAGAAAGAAATAACCATGCTGTGCCACAAGATAATATCAACCAGTTACTGGTGGACTATGCTCAAAAAGGTCAACGTGTATTGCGCCTTAAAGGTGGTGATCCATTTATCTTTGGCCGTGGTGGTGAAGAGATTGAAACGCTGAAAGAAAATAATGTGAGTTTCCAGGTAGTACCGGGCATTACCGCAGCTGCAGGTTGCTCAAGTTATGGCGGCATTCCACTGACGCATCGTGATTATGCTCAATCCTGTGTGTTTGTCACTGGACATTTGAAAGATGGTACTGTTAATCTAAACTGGACTGCACTGGCACATCAAAATCAGACTATTGTTTTTTATATGGGCTTACAGGCTGTAAAAGTGATTCATAAAGAGTTAGTGGCTAATGGCTTGCGTGATGATACTCCGGCGGCTCTGGTTGAACAGGGGACAACGGAAAATCAGCGAGTTCATATTGGTACATTATCTACTCTGGCTGAAATTGTTGAGCGGGAAAAAGTGAAAGCGCCTACATTGATTATTGTTGGTGATGTGGTGAAATTACATGATAAATTAAAATGGTTTAACCCTAACAGTGAACGCACGACGGCATTTCAAAGTGCCAGAGGACGCAGAAGTTCATAAAATTTTTAAGCTTAAAAAAATACACTAATGGCTAAGTATAAAGAAATGATAACACCCATAAAGGCAATACCAATAGTACTTAAAAATAAGTGAATTTCTGTAATTTTCATTTTGTGAAACCTTATAATAATGTAATTTTTTAGCTAGTAATCTAGTAATCTAGTAATTATATATAATTATAAATTGAACAGCATAGAAATTATGCAGGAATATTCTGATATCTTTGTAAGAAAGCACAGATAAATTATAGGATTAGTTTTCTAATCTGAGTAAAAAAATAGGAACAAATGATGGATTTTGATTCACTCTCTAAAGAACAGCAGGTTATGGTTGCTATGCGTAAGACATTAGCCAATATTATAAAAGATACCACACCAGAGCCAGGTATGATTCATCCTTTATCAAAGGATAGCGTAGAGGATATTAAAGCCTGTTTTGCTTTGATTGCGGCAAGAGAAAGAGAATTGATGGAAAAAATGGGTGTGGAAAATAATGCCCGCCCACGTTTTACGGATGAGCCCCAATCAGCTGGCGTGGTTAAGTTCCATAAACCATAGTTTATAAGCCATACACTGCTGTATAGTCGGGTAGCTGAATAGCTACCTGGGTTTTTTCTTTTTTCTACGTTTTCGTTCGGGTAATTTAAAACTGATAATGGATTTAACAATTTCATTATAAGGAATAGCATCAAGATCCTTATATTCTTGAACAGCCTCATTAATGATCGCAAAAATATTTTCTATTGGAGCATGATTTTGTGATTGCTCACCAAATTTGATGTCATCATCATGCAATATATCCGTGTGAGTCAAATTCTCATTAGAGAGTAATTGCTGCAAGCCGAATAAACCGCCTACCTGGACTTTTATTTCTTTAGCATGAGGTAATGGACCATCAATCTGTGTGATCTGTAAGGAAAAACGCGCATTCGAGCGTAAGCGTTCTATTAGCTGCAGACATTGCTGTTGAGCGTTCTCAGAATTACAGGCAAAAGCTTCACGTTCGGCTAACAATAGTTTTTTGGCCTGCTGGCAGTTACCATAACGTAATAAGAGTAATTTTTCGAAATAACACCGGGTGGGGTTCATTTCTTTATAAGTGCTGCGGTATTGATCTTCATCCATAAGCGATTAAACTACTTTTCCCATTCTTTCATAATGGGTTTTTCACGAAATTCAGACAATTTTTCTTCAGCATCTAAAGCATTTTCAGCAAAAATGACTTTAAAGGTGTCTTGCGGATCGTTGGCTGGATCCTGACGCTGATCTCTGGCGTAACTGCGAGCTTCTTTATAATGATCAAAAATATCCAATAGTTCCATTGGCTTTACCAATTTTGCTATAGTGGGAGAAATTTTGTATACGTGATAGGTGGCCATTATAAAAGATCCTGCTCAATAAATTTTAGTTGAAGCCAGTCATTCTAGCATGTTATTAGTGGAGAGGGTTTATTTTGATGGTAAGCATGATTTAAAAAATGAACTACTAAAAAGCAAGAATAAACCTTTCGGATTTGAGGAGGAAAGGTTGATAATAAATTTAGTAGTTCAAACATGGTTAAAATAACCCAATGTGATTAAACTGTAGTGACTCATTCGCAAAAGCCACTATAGATTAAACATTAGCTGTATTTAACAATAACCAAGTA
>JAHXIM010000065.1 GCA_025655635.1 gamma proteobacterium symbiont of Lucinoma myriamae
ATTATAACATTTCTGGTCGATCTGGTCACTCAAAAATAGGGATAATTCCTTACATTTCAAATAGATAATATGTTTTTTCAGGGCTGACTAATTATTTACCCTGAAAGGGCTTCCAGCAAATAAATTCTGAATGCTGCACAGTTAACATTCAATTTAAACTCTAATTCACTGATTTTCTGTATTTATTCTTATATATTAGCTATAGTTTAACTTGAATTTTTTGTGTCACTCGATAATACGTCCGGAGCTATAATAATAATGAAATCATCAAAAATCAGTGATACGCGTTATCTTCTGCCTGATAATATGACCAAAAAACATTTTTTAGAAACTCTAAAAAGTTGTTTTGTCGTAAAGCAAATTGCCAGCAGCAGTGAGAAATTTTCTATTTTAGAAAGCTTTGATTGGGGACTTTACAAAAAGAACCTGCTGGCAATACGTCATGAAGATCAAGCCATCAGTCTATGGAACAAAGATAATTTATTTGACATTGAATCAGCACAAAAGATTGACAATATTAATGCTAACTCTCGCTTCTGGTGGGATTTTCCAGATTGCCAAGCTAAAGAAATATTAAAACCTATTCTTGATTTACGTTCATTAAGCCCGATATATAAGGGCGTTTTAAAAATTGAGCAATTTAATCTTCAAAATGAAGCAGGTAAAATTCTGGTTTTTTGTCAGCTAATGTCAATTTACAAACCCGAGCAGCCTCGTACCCCCATAATGCGTCAAATAAGTATGACTCCCGTTACAGGTTATGCAAAAGAAAATGGTCAGGCCATTGAACTTATCAGAGACTTAGGTGGTTTTAAAGCCAGCTTGCCCCCATTAGATTCTCTATTAGGTGCTATTGGTGTTTCACCACAGCCTTATACTGTCAAACCACAAATTGAACTTCTTTCTACCATGCCGGCACGTAGTGCAGTCAGCTCAATTATAGCTATCATGATTGAAAAACAACGACTTACTGAACCTGGTATCATCAAAGATATTGATACCGAATTTCTGCACCATTATAGAGTGGCAATACGAATGGTTCGTGCAGCGATTGCACAGTTAAAAGATGTTTTCCCCCAGCAAGAAGTCCCCATACTCAAACAACGTTTCGGTGATTTAGCTCGTGAAACCAATAAGCTCAGAGATCTTGATGTATTTATTCTTGATCAAGAACGTTATATGAACTTGCTGCCGAAATCCATGCGTAATGATTTAGCTCCCATGTTTAATGACTTTCAACAAAATCGTCAAACTGAGGCTAAACGCATTAGTCGATGGATAGGCAGCAAAACCTATCGTAATGAAATCAATGAATTACAATCTTTATTTGAGAATGGCTATTCTGCAATGGAAACACTATGGAGTGAAAAACCAAGCATTGAATTAGCCATTAACAAAATTCAAAAAACCTATAAAAAAATCTACAAGGCTGCCATTAAAATAACGCATACGACACCCGATGAAGATATACATAGAATTCGAATTGATTGTAAAAAGCTACGTTATTTACTCTATTTCTTCGCTAGTCAGTTTAATAAAAAGAAAATTAAGATCGTGGGTAAGCATCTTAAATCATTACAAGATACATTAGGTATTTTCAATGATTTAACAGTGCAAGGTGAGTTTCTCAAAAATTATCTCTATCAACTAGAACATAAACCAAAAAAAGACATCATGTTAATTGCCTCTTTGGGTGGATTGATTTCAACTTTATACACCATGCAAAAGCAAGAACGAGATAAATGTATTAACGAACTGGCAATATTCTCTAATGATGAAAATCGT
The DNA here is from genome assembly GCA_025655635.1 of gamma proteobacterium symbiont of Lucinoma myriamae. Lineage (GTDB taxonomy): Bacteria > Pseudomonadota > Gammaproteobacteria > GRL18 > GRL18 > GRL18. Next base: position 1,786 of record JAHXIM010000065.1, read on the forward strand.
CAGCTTTTTAAAGAAACATTTATCGTTATTTCTGATACACTGCCTTCTCAATTACAACAGACAGTAAAACAAGAAGGAAATGCACAACAATGAAAATCGTTGCTTCCTATAGTATTAAAGGCGGAGTGGGAAAAACAGCTGCTTCAGTCAACCTTGCCTATGCTGCGGCAAAATCAGGTAATGAAACTTTATTAATTGATCTTGATCCACAAGGTGCCTCTTCTTTTTATTTTTGCATTGGTGCCAGTAAAAAAGAAAAACGCAGCTATTTTTTTACTAAAAAAAATCGCTTACTGTCACAGATTAAGGGCTCTAATTATAAAAGACTCGATATTTTACCAGCCAATCTGTCATTTCGTAATTTTGATATTATGCTCAATAAAATGAGCAAGTCTAAACAACGCTTAAAAGAATTATTATCATCACTTAAAAATGAATATGATCTGATTATACTTGATTGTCCACCTAATATTAATTTATTATCGGAAAACATTTTTAACGCCGCTGATATGATTTTGGTCCCGGTCATACCAACGACCCTGTCGGAACGAACCTATGAGCAGCTATTAACCTTTTTTGCTAAAAATGGTTATAAAAAGAAAATTATACGTCCATTTTTTTCCATGGCTCAAGGTAATAATAAATTGCATCATAACACCATTAATGACATGGAAAAACGTCACCCTGAGTTTATGAAGAGTATCATCGGTTTTTCAGCAGAGATTGAACGCATGGGTATTCATAGAGAACCAGTTCTGGCCTATGCATCGAAAAAAAGTAATGTACAAGCTTATAGAACATTATTTAATGAGATTGCACGTATTATGGCTAAAAAAAAGTAACATAAAAAAAGTTGACTGCAAACATGCTCGAAATCGGCTCATTTCCTTTTTTATTTAAAAAAGGAAAAATGTATATTATGATCATAACCAGTACTTCTGGTAAGTCCTGGATCTTACCCAAAGGTCATCCTGAAGATAATTTAAACAACGCTCAAGTAGCAGAACTTGAAACGTATGAAGAAGCAGGCATTAAAGGTGTTATATTTGATAGAAAATTTCGTAAAGAATTGAAGCGTAAAGAAGACAGCACTATCATTATATATCCCCTGCTGATAAAAAAAATATTAGATAAATGGCCTGAAGATAGCAAAAGAAAAAGACGATTGGTGACGATTAAAGAAGCATTGTCTTTAGTGACAAATAAAGAACACATAGGTGCCATAAGGTATTTTTCAACAACAGGAATGACTAGTAAATTAAACAAAGCCATCACCAATTTTTAATAATTGAATTAAGATAATTTATGCAGCGATTTAAAACTCATGTTTGTCTGGTTTGCCAAAATGAAGAAGTTAATATCACACCAGCCTTACATGCTGGTTTTAAGCCCGATAATGTTCTTTTAATACACACTCACTGGCATAAACAAAAAGCACTTAATTTATCACTCATATTTAATCAGCATCAGATAAAAACTAATTTTTTAGAAATCAAAGATAAGCAAGATATAAATAAAATAACACAACTTATCAATCAAGCTATTCTTCATATCATAAACAATAATAACTCTAACACTGAAGATACAATCGTATTAAATATCACAGGCGGCAGTCAATTACTATCGTTATACCCGTGATCAATGAAAGTGCTTGATTTTTATATAAATAGGGATCAAGATTAGCACATGACGCAACTAACCCTAACAGCCCCTCAA
>JAHXIM010000351.1 GCA_025655635.1 gamma proteobacterium symbiont of Lucinoma myriamae
GACACAAGGGGAGAATAGGTGTTCAGATTGGGCCGGAATGAGTGTTCAGATTAGACCAGAATAGGTGTTCACGTTGGGCCGGAATATGCACTTAGTGCGTACTTTTACTCTATTTATTGAACAGAGTTCAGGTTAGCTATTCACCTGTTAGTCATGCACTAAATAACGGGGTGTCCACAGCAGTTAAATATCTCCTCTTGTCTGATACAAGCCATTAAGTTTACTAATGGCACTTCTTGTGCTCATTATCTTTATCATTTCACTTGCTCCTACAAAATATCAATATTTATTACATTTTCTAGTTTTAATATTTGAAACAGGTTTTGAAATCTTGTATTGTGAATTTGTTGAAAAAATACTGAAAAAGGGGTTACTCTACAGCCTCGTTAGAATCAGAAAAAACTTGCCAAATACTAAGTGATAGTATAGTATCACTTTATGAAAATCGAACTTGTTACTACATTAAAGCGTCAAGCAACAAAAATTCTAGCAGAATTGCATGAATCCCATGAACCTGTCCTAATAACAGAATATGGTCAGCCGTCAGCCTATCTTGTTGATTTTAAAGACTTTGAGCTTATGCAAAAACGAATAAAGATTCTTGAAGGCATTGCTAGGGGGGAACGGGCGGTTTTAGAAAATCGTGTTTACAATCCAAAAGAAGCCAAAGAGAAAATGAATAAATGGCTCAAATAAACTGGTCTGAGCCAGCTTTATCTGATTTGAACGAAATTGCAGAATACATAGCACTTGATAAAGAAAGTGCTGTAAAGAAGCTTGTAAAGCAAGTTTTTTCCGCTACTGATCGCCTTGAACAATTCCCAGAGTCTGGTCGAAAGCCCCCAGAACTTGGAACGACGGAATATCGTGAAATTATTGTAGGTCCTTGTAGAATTTTTTATCGTCATAAGCAGAATAAAATATACATTCTGTACGTGATGCGTTCTGAGAGACAACTTAGAAAATTTATAATCGATGACCGAGCAGAAGAAAATAGCTAGCCAGGGGGTGTTTTTGACGCACTTTTATTTCAAAATCCGGCGTGTAATTCAGTGGCTTACGTCTGCATTGATCTCTTTGGAAGTCCAAAAGTCCGCTCAATTAATCGTTTTGCTTCAAAAAATATGAGCTATTGTCTAATATAATTTGGCTTATCCTCGAAAACGGCTAAAGAACAAGCAGAAAATTTTGCAAGTGATTATCTTGCATCTTTTTCTTCATCAGGTCCATCATCGCGGTCAAGTAACGACTTTTTTATCTCAAGAAAACATTGGCTTTGGCGAAATCGATTTACCAGAGATTATGCTGGATATAAATTAGATATAACAAAAATTCTCTTTGCTTAAGTGCTATCAAGTATGAACTTTTACCAATTAAAAGTAGTTTTTTGCTAAGTCAATTCCGAATATAGTAGTCTTTATGATATAAAAGATGTCCACGTGCTGATTAATGCAAGGAATTAAGTGAATTCTATTTAATTAGTTTACAGAGTTTTGAGAGAGTGAAATGATAGAAATTGGCCAGACTTATGAGCTTAATGTTGTAAAAATTTTAGATTTTGGTGCTTTTTTAGATGCTGGTGATCTGGGTGAGGTATTATTACCACGCCGCTATACACCAGACTATTTAAGCGTAGGGGATTCGATCAATGTCTTTCTTTATCTTGATTCAGAAGATCGGCCCGTGGCAACTACACAAATACCAAAGGCTAGTGTGGGTGAGTTTGCTTATTTAAGAGTCGTAGACAGCACTCATGTTGGAGCTTTTCTTGATTGGGGGCTGGATAAGGACTTATTAGTACCTTTCGCTGAGCAGCATGTTCCTATGGTGGAAGGGCGTTCTTATTTAGTGTATTTGTATATTGATAAGGCTGATGGTCGAATTGCAGCGTCTTCAAAAATTGATAAGTTTATTGATGAAGACAAAGCGCATGATTTTAAACCGCTGCAAGCTGTTGACCTGATTATTGCTAATAGTACTGAGCTGGGATACAGGGCTATTATTAACCATAGCTATTGGGGTATTTTGTATAAAAATGAGGTGTTTCAACGTTTAAGTTTTGGTCAGAGAAAAAAAGGCTTTATTAAGCATATTCGACCAGATGGCAAAATTGATTTAAGTTTACAGGGTGGTCAGCAAACCCGTGATAAGAATGCCGAATTGATTGTAAACTATTTAAATAGTAAAAATGGTTTTGCACCAGTGCATGATAAATCTGATCCGCAGTTAATTTCAGAGCTATTTGCCATGAGTAAAGCTGCCTTTAAAAGGGCAATTGGCAACTTATATAAGCAGGGAATTATTAGTATTAAAAAAGACGGTATTTATTTAATAGAAAAATCTGAATAATTACCTTATATTCTTATTATATTGTTCTTATTTGAAATATCCGTAAAATAGACTATCCATTTTCACCTTTTAATTTACACAATAAAACAGGCTTAATTAGGAAATACTCTATGACTAATAATGATGTCTTACGCCGGGTGCGCTATATCTTTAACTTTAATGATGCAAAAATGATTGCGATATTTGCCTTAGCTGATGATAAGGTGATACGAGAGCAGGTGAGCAGCTGGTTAAAAAAAGAAGAGGACCCTGACTATCAAGCGTTATCTGATATGCAGCTGGCAATATTTTTAAATGGTTTAATTAATGATAAACGAGGCAAAAAAGACGGGCCTAAACATAAACCTGAAAGCCGTTTAACCAATAATATTTTTTTTATGAAATTAAAAATTGCCTTAAACTTAAAGGCTGAAGATGTTTTGGAAATAATGAGTCTGGCAGAGTTTCGTATGAGCAAGCATGAGCTGAGTGCATTATTTCGTAAGCCCGATCATAAACACTACCGCGAGTGTAAGGATCAGATTTTACGTAACTTTTTAAAAGGTTTACAGCTTAACTATCGTAATGATAATAAGAGTAACGATGCTAAAAACACATCAGTTTATAAAGGGAAATAAGGGTAAAAAAGATAACCTGCCACTTATTTTTGTTCTGTTTTTTTAACGCGAATTGTATTACCTGCTACACTTCTACCATTAAGATTCTTCATTGTCGCCTTGGCCTCTCCCGGCTTAGGCATTTCTACAAAGGCAAATCCTTTAGAACCACCAGTTTGCTGATCCATCACGACAGAACAGGATTGTACCGTTCCGTGAGCCTCAAACATCGCCAGAAGTTCAGCTTCTGTTGTACTGCGGGCAAGATTGCGTATTAATAATTTCATGGTAATTGTGTACTCTTTAAAAATGAATAATTGCCGTAATACTAACAGGATTTCTCTCCTTACCCAACCATAGAATTTCTTACTCAAGCTTATTTTATTTTTTAATTCTGCTAATATTTATATAGAGTGCCTGAAAACCATTCTTTGAAAAGCATTCTCTGGAAATAAATTGTTATAGTGAATAAACCTAAAAAACGCAGTAGCCCATGCAACGACATAATATCCAGCACCAAACTTCTCATAATTGAACTGTTTTTCTCTAGGCTGGA
>JAHXIM010000317.1 GCA_025655635.1 gamma proteobacterium symbiont of Lucinoma myriamae
GCCCATGACGGGCGTACACAATAAAAATAGAATCAATATTGTACGATAATCTATTGTGTCATTGAGATTGTCTTTTTTCAGGGTCGACTACTTATCATCCCAGGCAAGACCAAGGTTATAATTGAACAGTTCGTTTATTTGGCCAACAGTAATCCCCTGTTCGCCGGTAAAATAATAATTTAGCCAGATATCAGGCTCCATATTTCTTTCTTTGCGCAGCTTCTTCTTTGCCATTCCATTTTCAATGGCGAGCTTGGCGCCAGAGTTTCGGATAAAGATAAAGTCAGGATCAGTCTTAACGGGCGGGCTAGTCGGGCGGAAATTATAGCGCTGCATACGTTCAAAATTTTGTGCGTAATCATGTTTATGGCGGCCGCCTACCAGAGAGCTTACTGAAGAGCAGCCGCTTAAAAAAAGACTAAAACCAAGACAAAGAATAACTGTGTGTAAACTTGCTCTATAATACATAATAAATCCTGAAAAAAATAAATACTGTCTACCTGAAAGGCTTAACACTGATAGTTATCAGATACACATTATATTGATACTGAATAGCTGTTCCGAAATGGTGTTCATATTGTACTAAGTCAACGCACAAGCAGGTCAGGTGCTCGATGGACATCTTTTAGGAACGCTTATTTAGATTTTTTCATTATATCTTAACTGGTAAACATTATGAAAAACACCATAAAATCAATAAATCCTGCTAATGAAATGATAATACAAGAATTTCCTGATTGGGATATGGATGAAATTGCTCCCATTATTGAAGAGGCTGATAATGCTTTTGAAAAATGGCGTTTATTGGACTTTGCGCAACGTGCTCAATGTTTTTTTAGTATGGCAAAGCTGCTGAGAGAACGAAAAGCAGACTATGCCATACTGATGGCCAATGAAATGGGTAAACCGGTAAGTCAGGGAGAAGCAGAAGCTGAAAAATGTGCCTGGGTTTGCGAGCATTATGCACAACAGACAGCACACTATCTGGCAGATAAAAATATAGTGACTGAAAATAGTGAAAGCTTTGTTACCTTTAAGCCACTGGGTGTGATTTATATGATCATGCCCTGGAACTTTCCCTTCTGGCAGGTGATCCGTGGTGCTGCGCCGACAATTATGGCGGGCAATACTATTGTTCTTAAACATGCATCTAATGTGTTTGCCTGTGCTCTTGCTATTGAAGGACTATTTAAGGAAGCAGGTTTTCCTGAAAATGTATTTCGCAGTTTATTAACTGGTTCACGTACTTCAGCCGATATTATAGCCCACCCTAAAATTCGAGCAGTGACATTGACGGGAAGTGAACGTGCAGGTCAGCATGTCGCTGCTCAGGCGGGTCAGAATTTGAAAAAAAGTGTTCTGGAGCTGGGCGGTAGCGATCCCTATATCATACTTGAAGATGCAGATATTGATCTGGCTGTGGCCAGTTGCGGAGCCAGCAGGATGCTTAATGGCGGTCAGGTATGTATTGCCGCTAAACGCTTTATTGTGGTCGAATCTAAACGTGCAGAGTTTGAGGGAAAAATACTTGAATTGATGCGCAGCTATCAAATGGATGATCCCCTCGACCCAGCAAGTAATTTTGGCCCGATGTCTAAAATAAAACTGCGTGATGAATTGCATCAACAGGTGCTGCAGAGTGTTGAGCAGGGGGCGATTTTAAAAATGGGCGGTGTAATCCCGGATAAACCGGGTGCCTGGTATCCCGCTACTGTACTGACAGATGTTAAACGGGGCATGACGGCTTTTTCAGAAGAATTATTTGGCCCGGTAGCAACTATTATCAGTGCCAAAGATGAAGCAGAAGCTATCGCCATTGCCAATGACAGTGAATTTGCTCTGGGTGGTGCGATTTTTACCAATGATATTGAAAAGGGGCGTCGTTTAGCTCGCGATGTGATCACCACCGGTACTTGTGTGGTCAACGGCTTTGTTAAAAGTGACCCCAGACTACCCTTTGGCGGCATTAAAAAGTCAGGCTATGGCCGGGAAATCGGTGAATTTGGAATTCTGGAATTTGTTAATATTAAAACGGTAGTGGTGAGCTGAATGACAGAACAAACTAATGCATGTACTATCCATGTGCCTGACTATTCAAATATTGAAGTGATCACTATTGAGGATAAAGCAGAAGACTATCAAATTGCTATGCAGCAGGCTAATTTGATAGCAGAAGAAAAGTTAGATGATTATATGCTCCTGTCATGGTATGACCGGGATCGTGATTTTGAATCACCACAACATTCCAGTGAATGTCATGCCGATTCAGCCATACCGGGCTATGTGGATTACGGAATTTATCATGGTGCCTGCTTAAAAGTTGATTTTGAACAAGGTCGTTTTGTGTTTTTTTATCGTAGTTTTTAGTACAGCATTGATAGCAGGCATAACCATTCAGCATGCCATTGACAAAATGTTATGATTGCTTATTGCTCAGGGCTATTTCATTTAATACTTGATGAAGGTGGGCAATATTGATCGGTTTGGTGAGATATCTGTTCATGCCTGCCACATAACAGTTTTCTTGTTCTCCATCCATTGCATTAGCAGTAAGCGCGACAATAGGAATATTCTTAATATCTTTTTTGTTAAGCTGTTCCTGCTCACGTATTTTTGCAGTTGCTTCATAGCCATCCATGACTGGCATTTGACAATCCATAAAAATAACATCATAAACGTTATTTTTCCATGCTTCTACAGCAAGTTGTCCATTTTCAACCACATCAACAGAACAGCCTGATTTTTTCAGGAGTGTTTTTGCAACCATTTGATTGACTAAATTATCTTCGGCCAATAAAACTGGATAGTTGTCTCTTGCAGTAAGGTATTATCTTCCTGAAAATTGAGACCAATGGTAAATGTATCTGAGCTGAGCGTATTGACTATAAATTCTTTGAACGCTCTGGATGTATAAGGTTTTTTGATATAGCCATTAAGACCCAATGCCTGATATTTTTCCTTAAGTCCTGTTTCACTTTCATTATTAATGATTATGGTTTTGAACTGCTTATAAGCCTTGATAACAGGATTAGAAAATAATTCTTTGATTGCATTATTTTTTATTTTTCCACTAAAGACGGTTAATAATGGATCCTTGTTATGAGCACTTATGTACCCATTGGCTTGTTCAATCTCCTCAACATGTTTTGTCCGAACACCCCATGTTTTGAACTGTTCAACTAATAGCTTTGTTTCTAATGGTAGACTGCCAATGAGTAAAATTGATACCTCATCTGTCAGGCTTAGAAGATTGTTTTCCAGTTTAGCCTGTTGAGGACCAATGGGTAAAGATAGTCTTGACCAAAAGACAGACCCCTTATCAAGCTCACTTTCTAAACCAATTTTACCACCCATTAATTCAGTTAACTCTTTGCTGATTGAAGGCCCGAGACCCGTCCCTCCAAATTGTCGGGTGGTTGAACCTAAAAAACGCAGTAGCCCATGCAACGACATAATATCCAGCACCAAACTTCTCATAATTGAACTGTTTTTCTCTAGG
>JAHXIM010000106.1 GCA_025655635.1 gamma proteobacterium symbiont of Lucinoma myriamae
GTTTAATTGTTGTAATTGAGGATGTGGAAATAGTATGTGTTGTTTGCATTATAACCTTCCAGATAATGAGTGTTGTTCTATAGTAATGTCTATTATTTTAGACTAAAAATTCCATTAACACAGTTTTTGCATCATACTGATTGCCTGATTCAGATAAGAGCTACCAAATAAATTAGCATGATTGAGAATGTGGTATAGATTATATAAAGTTTTTCGCTGATTGTAATTATTATCAAGTGGCCAGGCCTCATTATATGCCTGATAAAAATTCTGACTAAAGCCGCCAAAAAGCTCTGTCATGGCCAAATCGGCTTCCCGATCACCATAATACAACGCGGGATCAAAAATAACGGGCCGACCTTGATCATCAAAGGCATAATTACCTGCCCATAAATCACCATGTAATAATGAGGCTGCTGGATTATGGTTTGCTAATAGTGTGTCCAGATTATTGAGTAACTTATCAGACAAGGTCTGTAACTGCTTTTTATAACCCTTATCATAAAGCATATTAACTTGTGGCAACAGGCGTTCTTCACGCCAGAATGTCAGCCAGTCACTATGTTTATTATTACGTTGAGGTGTGCTGCCAATAATATTATTTTGATACCAGCCATATTGAGATGCACTGATTTTATGCATCTGAGCCAGCGCATAACCAAGCTGCTGCTGATCGCCAGAGGACTTCATCGCAATATATTCCAGTACCAGATAACTTTTCGATTCGGCAGTACCAAAACAAACGGGGCGGGGGATCTGTATCATGTCGACCTGCAGTAATTCATTTAAACTGTCAAATTCAACCTGAAACATAAACTCAAGACTGGCGCTGTTAAGTTTGATAAAATACTGCTGACCATCATTTCCTGTTACTTGATAGGCTGAATTAATACTGCCGCCGCCAATGCCCTTTTTTTGCCGGATCTGAAAAGGCTTGTTTATTGTTTGGCTGATATGATCAGATATGTGTTGCCAATAAGTCATAAAAATTAATTAAACCCAAAGCTCAATGTTAAGGTGTTATTATCAGCGCCATGCCAATAGAAATGTTAGAAAACTCTTTGTCGGAAAAGAAGCTCAAAATTGTTCAGGTTGCTGTGCCGACACCATTGCGAAGAAAATTCGATTATCTGCTATCTGATGAAATAAATCCAGAAACTATCCAGCCTGGTATGAGAGTCCTTGTGCCTTTTGGCCGAACGAAACAAATTGCTGTGGTACTGGGACTGTCTGAGCATACGGACATTGACGTTAAGAAATTAAGACCCATTAGCAAAGTGCTTGATAAACAGCCCATCTTGCCAGAAAGTATTATTAAACTACTTAACTGGGTAGCCGCTTATTATCATCATCCCATTGGTGAGGTCTATCAAACCGCATTGCCGGTGCATTATCGTAAAAAAAAATCAGCATTAGAGTCTGAGGTGATACTATGGTTTTTGACTGATCTTGCCAAAGATGCCGACTGGGATTTATTAAAACGTGCTGTACGTCAGCGAAATATTTTAGAACAGCTCAAACGCTCACCAGAAGGCCTGACTAAAGAACAAATTGCCTGTGAACAGGAAGGACAGTGGCAAAGTGCGTTCAAAGTGTTAGCTGAAAAAAACTGGCTGGTCGCCAAAGTGCAGGAAAACAGTATTGCACAACAGGAGCCGAATAGTGAAATCGGCAGAAATTCCGGTTTACAACTTAATGATGAACAGCAAACAGCGGTTGATGCTCTGCTGGAAAATGATGGTTGTTATCATGCCAGCCTGATTGACGGTATTACCGGTAGCGGTAAGACTGAGGTCTATCTGTCATTTATAGAACAGCAATTGAAAAATGCCCGTCAGGTATTGGTTCTGGTCCCGGAAATTGGTTTGACACCGCAATTAATTCATCGTTTTGAATACCGTTTTTTAGTAAAGATACAAACTCTGCATTCAGGTTTAAACAATACCCAGCGGATGAAGATCTGGCAGCAGGTATCCAGCGGTGAAGTACGTATATTGATCGGCACTCGCTCAGCGGTATTTACGCCCATGCCCGATCTGGGCGCTATTATCATTGATGAAGAACATGATTTATCCTTTAAACAGCAAGATGGTATTCGTTATTCGGCCAAAGATATCGCTCTGGTAAGAGCCAATTATGCTGATATCCCCATTGTTCTGGGAACGGCAACACCCTCAATGGAGTCACTATACCTTTGTCAAAAAGGTAAAATGAGTCATCATAAATTACGCCAGAGGGCAGGGCAGGCAAAACCTCCTGAGGTTCATCTTATTGATGTCAGGGGGCAGTATTTACAGCATGGCCTCAGTCGTACCTTAATTGACTTGATGCATCAGCATCTGGATAAAAACAATCAGGTATTATTATTTCAAAATCGACGCGGCTATTCACCTGTTTTACTGTGTAATAAATGCGGCTGGATAAGCCATTGTCACCGCTGTGATGCCAAATTGACTTATCATCAGCAGCATAATCGACTGCGCTGTCATCATTGCCAGACAGAACAAAGTCTTCCGGCACAATGTCCGGAATGTGGTCATGCTGAATTATCTCATCTAGGCATTGGTACAGAACGGGTAGAAAAGACCATCAGAGTACTTTTTCCTGATACAGAAGTGATTCGTATTGATCGTGATACGACACAAAGAAAAGGCTCACTGCAAACGATGCTTGAGCAGGCAAGAGATGGTCAGCGGCAGATTTTGATTGGTACGCAAATGCTGGCCAAGGGACATCATTTTCCCAATGTGACTTTAGTGGCTATTTTAGATATTGATCAGGGGCTTTATTCTATTGATTTTCGTGCACCGGAGCGACTGGCACAACTGATTGTTCAGGTTTCCGGTCGAGCAGGCAGGGAAGAGAAAAAAGGGCAGGTTGTCCTGCAAACATCACATCCAGAAGATGACATTCTCAATACTTTGCTTAATGAAGGTTATATGGGCTTTGCAGCAAAAGCACTGGCAGAACGAAAAGAAGTATTACTGCCGCCTTTTGCTTATCAGGCATTAATACGAGCTGAAGCGAATAAGATTGAATATTATCAAGCATTTCTTGAGTATTGTTTTCAGGTAATGAATTCAAGTAAGCAATACTTGCCTGACGATCATGATGTCCAGTTTTTAGGCCCGGTTCCTGCACCTATGGAAAAGAAGGCTGGCAAGTACAGAGGCCAACTTCTTATTCAAGCCTCTGTACGGAAAAATCTGCATAATATACTCAATGATCTGATTAAAACTATTGAAGCCAACAAAGCCACGCAAAGAGTTCGCTGGTCAATTGATATTGATCCACAGGAATTATATTAATTATTGAGCTGCACTATTTATGGACAATACATGTTCTTGGCTGAGCCAGAATAGAATATTCTCTGGTAATATTATTTTAAATATTTAAACTAATACAATTATCATCAGTGTTCCCCTTTTAACTCAACCTCGGAACTAATCGGTTCATGAGAGCACTCATAAGGTTCGCCAAAGACTTACCTGTCATAAT
>JAHXIM010000477.1 GCA_025655635.1 gamma proteobacterium symbiont of Lucinoma myriamae
TATAACATTTCTGGTTGATCTGGTCACTCAAAAGCAGGATTAATTCCTTATATTTCAAATAGATAACATGTTTTTCAGGGTTGACTAATTAATTCGCTGGGAATATAAGGCTTATGAAGAAAGTCTTTAACACCATGGCGCATAGCTAATGTTGCATTTTTAAAAGTAGCTTCACCGCTGGTTATAATAATATCAGTATCAGGGTAGGAGACTCTGACTTCTTTCATGACCTGAAAACCATCTACTTTTGGCATAATCAAATCAAGTAATAAAATATCAATTGGTTGTTCAGCTAAAATACTGAGAGCTTCCTGGCCATCTTTTGCAAGTATACAATTTAGTTCATAAAGTGAAAGCAGTTCCTGAACACTTTCTCACATGCGCTTTTGATCATCAGCAACCAAGATAGTGATTGATGGTGTATTTGTTTGTTTAGAACCCGGTGTTTTTTTGTAGAGACAAGAACTATAATATTGTTCAATATTATTACCGCTAATGTTCATTACCACTTCCTCTGCATGTTCAAGTTGGGTATCCCCCAAAAATAAACTGACTAATTATTTATAGTATGCTTTTTATTCATGAAAAAGTCTTCTGGGTAGTAAAATCAGAAATTCTGCACCATTGACTTTTTGTCGGCCCGAATCTGCTAACAGTTGCCCGGAGTATAAATTACTGCCGCTTATGGTCCCACCTAAATCATTAACAAGATTTTTAATAATACTCAATCCAAGTCCGGAATGTTCACCAGGCTTGGTACTTTTTACAGGATTAAAAAGATTAGTTAAAATTTTGTTAGGGATCCCCGGGCCTGTATCTGAAATACTTAATTCAATAAATTGTTTACCGTTATAATTAACATAATCGCGTGTTTTAATGTTAATTTCTCCACCATCAGGCATTGCTTCGATGGCATTTTTTAATAGATTAGTTAATATTTGCTTCAGGCTATTAGAGTCACTTTCAATCAGTGGAATAGATTTATCTAAATTAATGTTAGCGATGATACCTGTTTTAATAAACAATGATTCTTGAAAAATTGACACAAGGCTCTGTACTAATGCATTTAAATTAACCTGATTATTAATGATGTCAGTTTTGTCAGGCGTGTCTCTGATTTTAAGTATAATTTGACCAACACGCTCAACTTCTTCCATGAGAATATCTAATTGTCCCTGCAATTTTGTATCTTTCGAATCAGTCATTTTTAATGATAATACTTGCAGATAGTTGCGTATAACACTCAGAGGGTTATTGGCTTCATGGACTAATTTTCTGATTTCTAATGACTGTAAGGATTTTTCTTCTTCGATAGCTGACTGCACTTGCTCTGCACTTGCTCTGTAATATTTCTGTCATGGGATATGACTTCAGAAGATGCTTTGGAAAACTCATGGAGTAGTCCTTTTTCACGCTTTATTTTTTGCAGACGTATTGAACTCAGGCCTGACACTAATACACCAAAGTATTTATTCTCAATGCTGTCAAGCAGGGGGATGCAAAGAAGTTCTTCGGCATTCAGTAAGCGAAGTAATTGTCTGTCCAAAACAGATTTTTTATTTTCTGAATGGTTTTGAGATATTGTGTCTTGTGAAGAAACGGGTTTTTTCTTAAGCAGAGATTGAACCGCTAATGTGGCATTGGCAGTCAATGGAATAGTAAATTGAGTCAACAAGTGTTCTGGTATGCTGCTTCCATATAGACCATATAATTGTTTAGCATCTGCATTGAAGCCAAAGAACAGGCTATCAGGTAAATCAAACAAAATATTAAGCTGCTGCATAATTTGTATGATTAATTCTTTTTCAGGACCACCGGCCTGGCGCTCACTATTAATTTGCTGTAGAGAGCTGGACAAAGCGATGGTGCGTACATTTTCGGCTAATGCCATTTGAACTTTATGAGTATCAGGTTCTATTTTATTGCTATCATTGATGGTAATGTCCATGCTTTTTGCCGTGTCCAAAAAATTGGAGTAACACTTTTTCAGCATGTCTTCCAGCAGAGGCTGGTTTAAATCAAAAACATCGGAGACTTCACGATAAATACTATTATTAAATTCGCAGTGTTGATTGTCAGGAATACTGTCAGCAGCAAAAGTTTCAGACAATTTTTGTGCTAAATTGACGACTTGAACTAAATGTGGGGCACCAATGATTTCCTTAGCAGGTTCGCGCTGATAAAGAATAGCATCACCTAAAAGGGAGTTTTTAGCGATATCATTAACAATCAATGCGCCTATTTCAGGTATGCTCGCACCAATAAAATCTTGCTCGATTCGGGTCTGTTGAGATTGTTGCTCATAAAGTAATTTGTTTTTGCCATTGCCTTTATTCTCAGATGTTTTTTGACTATAGCTATCGGCATTGTGTGATAAACAAACCAGCTCCCCCAATTTATGTAACAAGCCGGCAATATAGGCTTCATCTTCATTATTAGAACCAATAATATGCGCCAATGATTCAGCAATACCGGCAGTGACTAATGATGCTTGCCAAAATTGGGCAAGTAAACCCTTATTATCGACATTAAATTGAGAAAAAAATTGCTGAACTGCAGAGTTAACAATGATGGTTTTAACGGTTTTAAGACCTAGGGCAACAATTAAATGATTAAAACGTTTGCATTTATTTAACTGGTAGTTTGCACTGGAGTTTGCGATAGACATGACTTTGATCATTAGTGCTGGATCAGCCTGAATGAGAGCTGAAATCTGGTCAAAATCAACATCAGGATCACTAACTACTTCAAGCAGCTGAAGCAAAGCGTGCGGCATAGATGGTAATTTTTCCAACTCTATTTTTAATGATTGGTTGAGTGGCGACTGCTGCATTTTATTTATAACTTATCTCTATCTGTTTAAGCAAATAATTAACAACACCATGTAAGTCTATGTTATTTTTTGAAATATGCAAGTTTTGTAGCTTATTTACTACAAGATTATTTATCAATAGAGACTTTCTTGTTTGTTTTCAATATACTCATTTATAAATCAAACAAGGGAAACATTGACAGATATGCCTGTCACCAATAAGCCTAAACATGCATCAGCGCGGGTCATTGCCATCTCCAGCGGTAAGGGCGGTGTGGGCAAAAGTACGCTGGCCGTTAATCTTAGTATAGCACTAGCTCAAGCAGGAAAAAAAGTCTGTTTATTTGATGCGGATACCAATTTAGCCAATATTAATATTTTACTGGGCGTTAGCCCATTGCATACTCTGGAGCATTTTTTAAAAAATGACCTTAGCTTAACTGAAGTTGTAACTAGGGGGCCTGGCGGGATAGACATTGTTGCCGGGGCATCCGGCGTGTCTGAATTTATTCAATTGTCCAGCGTACAGCAAAAAAAGCTCACCAGGGGTTTACGTTTATTAGAGAGTCAATATCAATACTTATTGCATCAGTGTTCCCCTTTAAATCAACAGTGTTTTAAAAAGGTGCTTGTAGATGCGTCATTCCAACTTGATTAAGGCATAACTCAAGTTT
>JAHXIM010000038.1 GCA_025655635.1 gamma proteobacterium symbiont of Lucinoma myriamae
ACAAAATAATACGCTATTTTCTGATCTAAATTGATAGATCAGGTTGCCTGATTTAATCTCCTTCTATTACAATAGAGCATCATTCAAGTCAGGAATAAAACACGTGTCTCAAAGTCATAGCGCAGCATCCTCCAACACAGCACCTTCAAAAATAAGCATCATCCGACCGGATGACTGGCATTTACATGTTCGTGATGGTGAGGGACTCAAGTCAGTAGTCCCTTTTACAGCCAGGCAATGTGGCCGGGCAATTATTATGCCGAACCTAACACCACCAGTAACAACGACAGAACAGGCAAAAAAATACCAAAAAGCTATTTTGACAGCCGCTGCAGAATATTCCGCTTTTCAGCCCCTGATGACCTTGTATTTAACTGATAGCACGCCTCCTGAAGAAATAAAGACAGCAATGGCCAGCGGCATTGTTTCTGCAGTAAAGCTCTATCCTGCCGGGGCAACCACTAATTCTGAGGCGGGTGTCACTGATATTAATAAATGCTATCCCACATTAGAGATGATGCAAAAACTTGGCATGCCGTTGTTGGTTCATGGTGAAGTGACTCATTCTGATATTGATATTTTCGATAGAGAAAAGAAGTTTATCGATCAACGTCTTATTTCTCTCATCAGAGACTTTCCAGAATTAAAAGTTGTTTTTGAACACATCACCACAGCCGATGCTGCTGATTTTGTCACAGAGAGTTCGCCTTTTGTTGCGGCCACTATTACAGCTCATCATCTGCTAATGAATCGAAATGACATGCTGGTGGGTGGTATAAAGCCCCACCATTATTGTTTACCTGTTTTAAAACGAGAAACTCACCGAGAAGCGCTGGTGAAAGCAGCAGTTTCAGGCAATAACAAATTCTTTATGGGGACCGATAGTGCACCCCATGCACAAAACAAAAAAGAAACAACATGCGGCTGTGCTGGTATGTTTACCGCCTTTGCTGCTATTGAACTCTATGCCGAAGCTTTTGATAAAGCTAATGCTTTAGACAAATTAGAGCAATTTTCCAGCTTAAATGGACCATTATTCTACGGTCTTGAAGCAAATAGTGATAAAATCACCCTCCAGCGTGAAAAATGGACTGTTCCTGATTCTTATCAGTTTGGCGATGACGTCGTTATTCCATTAAGAGCAGGCCACACAATCAACTGGAAACTACTTTGCTGACATTAAAAAGAGCAGTGAAGAAATCCGTTTCTAATTAAAGAAGTAATATGGCCAAAACCAAGAAAAAAATTAAAGAAACAGCAACAACAAGCGGTATAGCCGCAAGATTTAGAGGTTTTTTACCTGTTGTTGTTGATGTTGAAACCGCAGGCTTTAATCACAAAACCGATGCATTACTCGAAGTGGCTGCAACATTGTTGCGCATGGATGAACAGGGTGATTTGATTTGCTGTGAAACCTATGCTTACAATGTTGAACCGTTTAAGGGTGCAAACCTCGACGACTCTGCATTGAAATTTACCGGAATTAACCCATATAATCCATTTAGAATGAACAAGCCAGAGGATTATGTTCTAAAAGAGATTTTTCAACCTATTCGTAGTGAGCTCAATGCCACTGGCTGTTCCCGTGCTATTTTAGTGGGACATAATCCAACCTTTGATCTTAACTTTATCAATGCCGCTATTGAACGAAACCAGATAAAACGCAATCCATTTCATAAGTTCAGTACTTTTGATACCGCCACATTAGGCGGGTTGGCCTTTGGGCAGACTGTGCTGTCACGTGCAGCCCAAGCTGCTGGGTTGGAGTGGTGCGATGAAAGCGCACATTCAGCCAAATACGATACAGAACAAACGGCTGAATTATTTTGCCGAATCATCAACCGCTGGCATAGACTTGAAAAATTAGAGCAATCTTTCACTGAGCAATCCGAATAAAACTTAAGGGTCCTGGAAAAATTTCTCCCATATTGCTCTAGTTAACCTATAATAAGAAGAATCACCACTTATAGGGTTTACTACCCTTCAACTTGCTTGTCGTATTAGTGATATTGCAGATGATTGTGTCAAATCCTTTTTACTTTCAAACCTTTATCCATGCCATAACATTCCTGCTAATGTTTACTTGCTGTCATGCGGCTCATGCAGAAAGTCAGAACCATTCAATAGCAACATCACAAGAGCAATCAACTCAAGCGATTAAAGTGGATATTTCCATTACAGGCATTGATGGTGAATTAAAAAACAATGCCCTGGCATATCTTGAACTTAATAAACATCTGAACGATCCTCATTTTTCTGAGGCATGGCTGCAAAAACTACATAAAAAAGCAAAAAAGAATATCATGGAGGCCTTACAACCATTTGGTTATTATCAGGTCAGCATCAGCAGCTCTTTAACAAAGGAATCCGATAAGCTCTGGCAGGCTGAATACGCAGTGAACCCGGGTGATCCCGTTAAAATTGCAGATATTGATATTGTCATCAACGGTCCTGAAAAAAAGATATTGAGATTTTGTCTATAGTCGCAAGTTTTCCAATAAAACCAGAGGATTCCCTGCACCATGCTCAATACGAAGCGGCAAAAGAGCAGCTTATCAGTGAGATTGGACGTTTAGGCTACTCTCAAATAAAAATTCAGGAAACAAAGGTAATTGTTAACCCTGGCAACAATACAGCTCATATCCATATAAACTTATTAAGCGGTGATAAGTATTTTCTGGATGAATTTCATTTCCAGCAGGACTTTCTAAATGATGACTTTATCCTTGCTTATACCCAGGATATCAAACAAGGTGATCCCCTTTCTCAGGAAAATCTATTAGCCTTATACGATACCCTTTACAGCTCAGGCTATTTTTCTAAAGTCGATATTAAACCTGACTTCAGCAAGGTAAAAGAACAACACGTACCCGTTAACGTCACTTTAGAACCAGCCAAAAGACATAAATTCACTCTGGGTGCAGGTTACGACACTGAGATTGAAGCAAATGTGAGCTTTCGCTGGCAGCATCGACGTTTAAATCATCAGGGTCATTATAGTGATGTTATGGCAAAACTTTCTTCAAAAAAAAGCACCATTGGCGGTGCATACTGGATACCTATAGGTGATCCCCGTACTGACAAAATTGGTATTATTCCCAAATTTTAAACAGAGGATACTGACAGCACCGACCGCGATACATTTGATTTAGAAAGTGGTTACTGGTTTAACTGGAAAAGTTGGGACAGCAACCTTTTTAGCGAATACAAGCATGAACAATTTACCAGCGGAGATCAGCCTAGAACAACAACTGAATTATTCAGTTTAGGTGCCAGAATAGAACGTACTAATTTTGAAAAAGCCCTTTTTCCTCGTAGAGGCTGGACTCTTTATGGTGAAGTACGATTTGCCAACGCGGGTATTATATCGGATATTGATTACATAAGAGTTCATTTAAACCTAAAAAACGCAGTAGCCCATGCAACGACATAATATCCAGCACCAAACTTCTCATAATTGAACTGTTTTTCTCTAGGCTGGA
>JAHXIM010000512.1 GCA_025655635.1 gamma proteobacterium symbiont of Lucinoma myriamae
TACCATGCGGCTGAAATCGCCTTGTATCATGCGCTTGGCGCGTTACCCGTACCAAAAACTACCCATGAATTTTTCTGACGAGGCCTTTTTTTAAGATATCACGCTGCTCTTTAACTTCAGCCAATTCTTTCTTTAGTCGCTTTAACTCATCAAACATCTGAGCATTATTGCTTCCACTTTGTTTACTATTTGTATCTCTTGCCTTGTTAACCCAAGAGTAAAGTGTGGTTGTTTTTATACCGAGCTCTTTGGCAATACTGGCTGTCGACTTGTCAGAGCTGATCACTAAATTGACTGCACTTTCTCTAAATTCTGCTGTATAGCTTCGTTTTTCTTGCTTATTCACTTGTTAATCCTCAATTTCATTTAGTTTATATGAAATTGAGTGTCCTGGTTAGTGTAACCACATCATACCTATCTATTTAGTTATGAAAAACCAAGTAAAATAATCACCATTTTTTATAACTATCAGGAAATTTTACTTACAAAGATATTTACATGGAAAAAGTCAATTTTATTTCTGAGGTATTTTTGAATAAGAAGATAAAAGTATTAATAATACAGTACCTTACTGAAAGTCTATTTGTTTAAAAATTATAACTATGCTAATATTTTGCCGATAATATAATGTTAGCTGTAATCAAAATTTGAGATCACACGTTGAATAAAGAAATAATTATAAAGGCTCTTTCCTCTGCGGAAAATAAATGGGAATTTATCGACGGCAGTAAAAGGTCTGCTGAAAACCTTAGAACGTCATTTGTAGGTCTAGGTACATATCAGCCAGGCTGGCGTTGGTCTGAGCACGTAGGCAAACAAATAGGAAAACCATCAGAAAATCACATAGGTTATATCCTGTCTGGCAGCTTTACCGTACAAAGTGCCAACGGAGAAGAAGCTGTTGTTGGCCCCGGCGAAGCTTTTGAGTTGGCTCCCGGTCATGACGCATGGGTAAATGGTAATCAACCGTGCGTAGCCTTAGACTTCGGATGTAACGAAAAGCATGAAGTTTAAAATAGCAGCTAACAAGTTGCTGCATCGGACAAATAACAGCTGTTAGCTTTTGTAAGAATGAATATTATGAAATGGTTTAAAGTTAATAATATTGAAAATGGTGTTTATGCTATTTCTGAGCCATATCACTGGGAAAAAGCACGTTCATATTTATTTGTTGGCAAAGATAAAGCCATCTTAGTTGATACTGGAACTGGACTTTGTCCATTAAAGCCTATAACAGACATGTTAACTGAATTACCCATTACTGTAATTTTAACTCATTGTCACTGGGATCATATAAGTTCTATAAATAGTTTCAATGAAGTTTATATTCATTTAAAAGAAGAAAGTTGGTTAAAAAATGGTCTCCCTTTATCAATTGAAAGCATAAGAAATACTATCTCTAGTGGTGGTTATGATAGTGATAAATGCCCAAATTTTGATCTAAATAAATACACAGTCCCAACTAAAGACAGCTTTCATATTTTAAAAGGTGGAGAAATAATGTCGAATGGAGTTCATGAGCTGGAGGTTATTCATACACCTGGGCATTCACCAGGTTCCATTGCATTGTATGAAAAAATATTAGATATTCTGGTTACTGGCGATCTACTTTATAAGGGTACAATTTATGCTAACTACCCCTCTACTGACCCAGAACAACTTTATAAATCTTATTTGCTAATCAAAAATTACCAACCTAAATGGGTATACCCCGGTCATAACGATGATATGATTGGTGGCAGTTTAATAATGGAAGGTTCTGAATTATTAGAAAAATTAGATTCTTTAGGAAAACTTAAACATGGTACTGGAAATTATCATTCAGAGCATATTAGTTTTAAGTTTTGAGCTAACAAGCATGTGCTGTCGGAAGAAAAAAGCTTTACTTGAAAAAGACCAAGCAAAGCTTTTTTCTCCGCAGACATGAACGTTATTCTTAAATGCTTGTTTTACCATAAATTATGATAATATCATCACTGAAGGTAGATAACTTTTTTAAAAAAACATCCTATTTTGTTTATTTTGAAATAGCCGCTTTCTACACCAAATTAAATTCTTGGTAATACCCATCAATCGCTGCAATGTACAAGGAGCACTAATTTCAGTAAAACTGTAGATGCCATTTCGTGGTAATTTTATTTAAAACTACCATTAACCATCCAAATATATAAGTTTGAGTAAAATTGAAATGACCGCTTTGCCTCAGCTCGGGTCAATTGGGTGACTCTCAAAAGAATCAAATCGATCACCTTTGAACCGCTGCTTTTAACAATGTCACGTTAGCCAAAAAATATTAGTCAACAGTCGCTATACACCATTACTAAACATATCAGTGAACGTTATTTAAGCAGGTTTTGGTCGAAATCAGTGGCTTTATTTTTTCAAAGTACAAGTCAAATTATTAAATCGAGAATAGAAATATTGGTGTGAATGGTGATCGAAACTTATCTTTTTAAGTAGTTTGACTTGTATGTATAAACGACTGCTTATGCTGAAAACAGCCATATTGTTAGATTTTGTTGTGTTTAGGTTAAGAAAAATACCGGAACAAATCTGAGTTGCTACACATTTCTCTGCATGCTATATGCTGTTTTGCAAAACTGGTCAATTTTAATATAAAAATTGACCAGTTTTGTTTTTCCCTCCAAAAAATATTATTCCCCAAGTGGTTGCCCCAGTTTGATCAGGGTTTTAAGTGTCTGTTTTTATTGAAAAAATGTGTACGACTCATCAAGAATTGATTATATTTATATAAACAGTGATCAGTTCAGGAGAGTCATTATGAAAGTCGAACCAATTAGAAATCTTGCAGTAATCCAACGAATTAAGCGTAATTTGAGTGATAATCTAAGAGATATTTGCTTATTCACCCTAGGTATTAATACTGCTTTTAGAGCGAATGACCTGCTTTCAATTAAAATAGGTGATGTGCGTTACCTTCAATTAGGTGACTCAATAGAAATAAAAGAGAAGAAAACCAGAAAGCACCGGATAGTCACATTAAATGCGAGTTGTATTAACTCATTGCAAAAATATCTAAATATCAAAATGGACCAGGATGATTCTGAGTATCTGTTCACCGGTCAGCGTGGAGTTTTAAATGTTTGTACTTTGAATAGGATGGTTAAAAAATGGTGTGTTAATGCTGGTCTTAAAGGAAATTATGGTTCTCATTCACTTCGTAAAACTTGGGGCTATCATCAACGAGTAACATTCAACTCTGATATTCCCTGTTTGATGCTGGCCTATAATCATGCATCACAAAGGCAAACGTTGGATTACTTAGGTATACAAAGTGAAGAAATCAAAGCTATTTATATGAATGAGATTTAGTACTTTTTGATTAACTGCCTGCTTTGTTCAGAATAAATACCTTTAATAACCCAATAAGGAGTGTACTGGTCAAGTCCAACCGGACACTTTTTTTAGAGAATTTTCATAGTTAATTGGTGACTGATCACCATTCGCTGTATGCAGCCTT
>JAHXIM010000172.1 GCA_025655635.1 gamma proteobacterium symbiont of Lucinoma myriamae
ATTTTTGGTGGTAATATCATGATATTTCACTATAATTTCAATGGGTTATGATTATAGACCATTTTCAACTGATTTTTATAGGTTAATAACTCAGTAGAAACTTATGCGTCTTGGAATTGATTTAGGTGGTACCAAAATTGAAATCATTGCCCTAAACAATGATGGCGAAGTAGTCTTCCGGCACCGTGTTGAAACACCACAGGGCGACTATCAGCAAACAGTCACTGCTATTGTCAATCTGGTTGAACAGACCAGACAATTTCTTGTCAAACAATCATTCATCAAACACTCTGCTACCGATCAAGTCACTATCGGCATGAGTATCCCTGGTGCGATTTCACTTAAAACAGGACGGGTAAAAAATGCTAATTCAGTTTGTCTGATTGGCCAGCCTCTGCAAGCCGATCTGGAGCAACAATTACAACAGCCGATACGTATTAATAATGATGCTAATTGTCTGACGGTTTCAGAAGCTACTGATGGTGCTGCTACGGGATGTGATGTTGTATTTGGTGTTATTCTGGGCACTGGAACTGGCGGAGGCATTGCCATACAGCAACAGGCGATTATCGGCGCAAATGCCATAGCAGGAGAGTGGGGGCATAATCCCATGCCCTGATATTCAGAAGATGATGGTCAGACAGTGCAGTGTTATTGTGGTCAGCAAAACTGCATAGAAACCTTTTTAAGTGGTCCGGGAATGCTGCGACGTTTTATTCAATCAGGCGGAACAGCAAATTCGACACAAGATATTGTTAATCAGGCAAGTTCAGGTGATCAGCAGGCAGAATTATTTATGCAAAAATATGAACACTGGCTAGCCAAAAGCTTAGCAGGTGTGATCAACATACTGGATCCTGATGCTATCGTTTTGGGTGGTGGTTTATCCAATATTGAACGCCTCTATCAACATGTACCTGAACTATGGCAGGATTTTGTTTTTTCAGATCAAGTCACCACCAGACTGGTTAAGGCAAAGCATGGTGACTCCAGCGGCGTTCGTGGTGCAGCCTGGTTATGGCCTGCTGTCAGCTGAATAAATATAAATCAAAAAGGGGGTTTGAGTGTCAAAAAAAGAAAATACTATCACTGAAGAAAGCCTTAAGGAAGAGATCCGACTTTTTCGGCAGCAGCAAAAAACACTGATACTGGCAAGTCAGTCCAACGATAATCAGCCGCTGGCCAGCTATGCACCCTTTATTGAAGATGATAACGGCTCTTTTTATCTTTTACTCAGCGGTCTTGCCAGTCATAGTATTAATTTACAGCACCATCAAAGTGATCACAGTACACTTTCAGTGCTGTTAATCGAAGATGAGCAGACAGCACGTAATCTATTTGCCCGCAAACGCTTAAACTATTCCTGTACTGTGGACATCTGGTCAAGAGAGCATCCGCAATGGCAGGAAAAAATAGACACACTGAAAAACAAGTTTGGTAAAACAATTGAGGTATTAGCTGGTCTGGGTGATTTTAATCTTTATTGTCTAAGCCCGTTACAAGGCCATTATGTCAGAGGTTTTGGTCAGGCTTATAAACTGGAAAATGCGGTCACTCCAGTATTTATAAATAAATAAGATGAGCAACCTCAGTTTTTTTGAAAAAATGATATTAATTGACACAATACAAATTTACAGATAACGACTATACTATTTTTAGATTTTAGAATTTATAGAAAAAAGGAACTACAATGAAAACATCAATAATATTAGCTGCAACAATTCTTATCACTGTCGGTTTTATGACCTCAGCAATGGCAGAGATGATGATTTTTCCTGCAAAAGGACAAAGTGCCGAACAAACGGAAAAAGACAAATTTGCCTGCTATGGCTGGGCCAAGCAGCAGTCCGGCTTTGATCCAATGGTAGTGCCCAAAACATCTACTCCGCCACCCTCACAAGAAAAAAATCCGGTGGTGCCGTTAGAGGCGGCCTGGGCGGTGCTGCATTAGGAGCTATTATTGGTGACAGCTCTAAATCAGCTAAAAGTGGTGCTGCTGCAGGCGCTTTAATTGGTGGTGTTCGACAACGTTCGGCTAATAACCAAACCGCACAAAATACTAAGAATTGGGAACAGCAAGAAGCCAGTAAGTATGCCAATAACCGCAATAAATACGATCGTGCTTATTCAGCCTGTCTGGAAGGCAAAGGTTATTCGGTTAAATAATAATGGAACTGACCAATAACATTCTGGCTTTTGAGTCATTTCATACCGTTACCCTGGCCATTCTTGTTTTATTTATCGGTAAGGGGCTTAATTTACGCTTTGCAGTCTTACGTAATTTTAACGTCCCTGAACCCGTGGTCGGCGGCCTGTTATTTTCAATTTTATTTGCACTTGTTCACTTCACAATAGGCATTTCTGTTGAATTTGATCTGAAAGCCAGAGACATTATGCTGGTGTATTTTTTCACCACTATCGGTTTAAATTCAAATATTATGGATCTGATTAAAGGCGGTAAGCCGCTGATAATTCTTTTAACTGCCACCCTTCTTTATATGATCATTCAAAACGTAGTGGGAGTCTCAGTCGCTACTATATTTGGACTGGAATCCATTGTCGGCATGTTAGGCGGTACAGTCTCTCTCATCGGCGGACACGGTACTGCAATTGCCTGGGCTCCAACCTTTGCTGAACAGTACGGCATTCATAATGCCATGGAAATCGGCATTGCCTGCGCAACTTTTGGTTTAATTCTGGCCAGTTTAATGGGCGGCCCTATTGCCAGTTATCTGATCAAAAAGCATGATCTCAAGCCGACTAATACCGACAGTATTGATGTCGGTATTGCTCACGATGAACAGAGTTCCAAAATTGATTATTTTTCATTTTTACATGCCATTCTCGGTATTCACTTTAGTATCCTCATTGGTCTCGCGTTAAATGAATCACTTGAAGAAGTGGGATTAAAACTGCCGCTTTTTGTCACCTGTTTATTTGCCGGTATTGTGATTAGTAGTTTTATTACCCCCAAAATGTCCAAAAAATTCACCTGGCTGGATTGGGTGGGACGCAATACAGCCATGGCACTTATTGCTGATATTTCACTGGGTATCTTTTTATCCATGTCATTAATGAGTATGCAATTATGGGTAATCGCTGAACTGGCCGGACCTATTATCGCTATTATCACTGCACAATTTGTGATTGCAGCGTCAATAACGCTGTTTGTTATTTTTAGAATAATGGGGCGTACTTATGATGCTGCAGTTGTGTGCTCCGGCTTTGGAGGGATTTCACTGGGCTCAACAGCCACTGCAATGGCGAATATGACAGCAGTCACACAGCATTATGGTCCATCACATTTAGCCTTTTTGATTGTGCCGCTGGTGTGTGCCTTTTTTATTGATCTCTTTAATGTTGTTTTAATACAAACCTTACTTTCATATTTTAATTAGTCGATCCTGAAAAAAGATAATCATCATGAATCGATAGATTATCGTACAACATTAATTGTAATTTTATTGTTCCTGATCAAA
>JAHXIM010000051.1 GCA_025655635.1 gamma proteobacterium symbiont of Lucinoma myriamae
TATAACATTTCTGGTTGATCTGGTCACTCAAAAGCAGGATTAATTCCTTATATTTCAAATAGATGACATGTTTTTCAGGGTTGACTAATTAACCTGTCTTGTTATCGAGCGTTGTTATCGACTAGTGTTATTAGTTGTCATTATCCGGTAAAGATTTCTTTAATTGGTAATTTATAGTTTGATAATTGCTTAGTGGGTGTTTTTAAGACACTTTCAATTAAGTATCGTGAACGCATATACATTGATTCAGCCAGTGTTTTATCTAAAATAAAACGGGTTGAAGTCACAAATGATCGTGCTAAGGCTAATGCCAAACGAATATCAAATGTATTATCATCCATTTTTTTTGCATATTTTTTAGTCAGACTATAAAAAATCAGAGCGGTTTCTAATATTCTGCGACGTAAAGGGCGATCAAGCACTTGTAAACGATAATTTGAAACCATGAATACAGAGATATCCTGAATATAATCCATATATTGTGAACGGTGTAAATCAATAAAATTAATTTTATGATCTTGTGAATCATAAATGATATTGTCAACATTTAAATCACCATGTATATAGACAGAAAAGGGTGCAGAGGCGAATTTTTCTTCAAAAAAAGCGGCTTTTTTTAAGAGTTTATTAAAATTAAGTATAGAATAACTGCAGATATTACTGTCTAATTGTATAAATTCAGGATGAATAGAATAAACCGCATCAAGGCGTTTGTTTAACTGATTAATGTATCCAGCAGAGATTTTTTTAGGTGTATATGTTTCTTTCCAGATGTTTTTTAATGTTTTAAATAGTTGATTTCTTGTTTCTGTCAGCAAGGCATTTGATTTGGTTAATAAAATCTTTTCATAAGTGTAACCAGATAAATGTTCAATTAATATTGATGCTGAGCTACCATGTTTTTGATAATCAATAATTTTAGGTGCAAGTCCAGGATATATTTCGTGCCAATTTTCTATTTTGTCCTTTTCTTCTTTTAGTTTTTTCTTTTCACCTTCTTTAAAAATAGCATCATACATCTCAGAACTTTTATTCTTGTTCTTACCGGTTTTTTTATCTATGTTCTTGTCTATGCTCTTATCTGCAGAGATGCCAGAAATTCCACTACCAGAACGTGTTTCAGCTATTGTCTCAATGTTAACTTGATCCATTGGGACTCCCCACCATTTCTTAATTGAATTATTAAGAGAATTGTAACGTTGAGTACTGACTGTTTTTCCTAAATTTGAAGAAATAATAGTCTCACTAATATTTAGCAGTACTTTTCCCATTTTTGTTAATGTATTCATTACATTAACAAAAGTCATTAGTTTTTTAACAGATTTTTTTCGGGAAAGTTTACGACTATATTGCTTCTGCTGCTTGTGATTTATTTTCCTGAACTTTTCGTTAACCTGGCCGATTTTTAAAGCTAACTTAGTATTATCATTGTAAATACTGAGTTCAATGTTAGCGATTTGTTTTTTGACATCATTTAACATGTCATCATATTTTTTATTGTAAATATATTTTTTTTTATCGCAGGATTGAATATTAGAGATACAATTGCCGCACAATTCAGCTATCTCAGTTAAACTTGAAGCAATAGAGTCAAGGGCTTTTAATTTTCTATTAATATTGTCAGGCTCTTTGTTCTCGGCAATAACTCGACTGCAGGTATTTTGTATACGCACTTTCAAATTATAAAAATAGCCGCTTCTATCCAGTATGTGTTTAGCAAGATCATTAGACGGGTTTTTTAAATAAAGTTGTAGATTGGTGACTTGTAGTGACACTTCAGATATTAGAAACTGCAAGTTTTCATTTACTTCATTGAAAATAGTCATAAGTCTTTCATCGCTCTTGATATGATTTACACAGATTTAGAGTTAATTCTGGCTCAAACACTTTAATGTATGGATAATCACTACTTATTCCTAAAATAATCTTATTGGGATGAATAATAGTAACTGATGCTCCTGGACCATGAACAACCCCTTCTTTTTTTCGAGTATTAATATCCAAAGAGGTATCACACTTAAAATTAAAGAGTCCTTTACGTAGCATGATACGTTGTCCGTAATATAAATTTCTATGCCCATGGACAATTGTATTGATACCTGAATTATACATCATTAAGGCACCTTTTTTAGTAAAGTGACGATCAGAATTACGATATTTTGTTCTAATCATATTACCTATGGGCCCATAATAAAGGTCAAATAGTTCAGATTTCAATTTTTTTCTGAATTGTTTATTTATATTTTGAACACCCTGATGCCTAATCATTTTGGCACTTAAATTATCGACGCCCGCATGAACAAAGAAAAATGAACCTTCTTTGCTGGCTAATTGAAGATGCTTAATAAACCAGTAATATTTACCTTTTGGATGTAGAAACAATTCTTTCCATTTTTTGACTGCAGAATATATTTGTCTGAGATTTAAATTTTCATCAGCACACCATTGTTCAAAATTATCAATTTTTTCAATGGTTCGTTTCATATCTTTTTTTATGGCAATTTGGGAGATTTGGCGTTTGGCTATATCTGGAAATTTCTTTGCCCAGTCTTTAGAAGGAAATAATATTTTTCTACACTTATTAATATCAGGTGCTTTATATTTCCTACTTTTTTTCCTTTTAAATAGCGCTTATGTATTTCTTTAAAAAGAGATAGAGGCTTAAATCCCATCCGAACAAATAAATGTTCAGTGGAAACATTTTTCATGGAGAGTGAACGAATACCAATTAACGTTCTTGTATCATGATTGCCTGCTAGAATCACAACATCGCCACCCTTATCGATAAGCAGTTTAATAACATCTAAAAGTCGTAAGGTACTTGGACCTTTGTCAAAATAGTCTCCACCAAGAATAAAACGAGCTTTTTTCCCCTCAGCAGTGAGCTTAAATTGTTTATCTTTTGGACCTGTTTTTTTAATACCGCCTGAGGCGACTAATGAAGCAATAAATGCATCAGCATCAGCATGCATATCAGAAAAAAATAGACGGTTTGATTAGGCCATATCCAGGAATCACTTTCAAGATGAGCTCTTATTTCACAAGCTATAGTCTCGGTTATTTTAGTATCTTTTTTTATGGATTGCTCGTAAGGTCCCATCAACCATACTTGTGGTTTGGATGGTAATTTGGCTTTAATCCATTGCGTTCCATAATAGCGATTAAAATATTTATTATATTTTTCTGGAGTCATTAATTACTCTTTATTATGAATATGTAAGGTCATGAAAATAACAAGCTATGTCCTAATCACCAGAATAATGACTATTTACAGAAATAAATTTCCTATAGTCCTAATCAGTGTATCGGGTGTGTTTCCCTCGAATTTTCCATTGTCCTGCAATATGAGTCCATGAACCATCTTCCAATTGTGTACGCCCGTCATGGGCATAAACTAATGGGGTGTAAGTCCCCTGTAGGAGGATCACCGCTATGTAAATTGTATCCAACCAT
>JAHXIM010000259.1 GCA_025655635.1 gamma proteobacterium symbiont of Lucinoma myriamae
CTATTGAAGTCATATTCTCTGGCATTACCATCATCGTCTTCGTCTTCGTCATCGGTATCGACATCGCCATCGCCATCGTCAACACCATGTAACAATGCATCAATTTCTTCTTGTGAAAGTAAATCCGTCACTGTTCCTTCCCACTCTGGTTAACTGTTTTTCCAGATTTCTTATTCATATTGTGCTTATATTACTGCATTACAAAACTGGTAAAGTAGATATTATCAATCCCTTTTTTTGCTTTGTGTTTTATAAGTATATTATTAACTGTTTCAATTAATTCCGCTCTAAGTTGTTCTTTGCCATCCGGTGTCACCATTTCTGCATATTTTTGACCACTGAGTAAGAGAACAATTTCATTGCGAATAACGGGCAGGTGTTTTTTAACAGCCGCATAAGACTTTTCATTAGTGGTTGAAACTTCAAGTCCGATCTGCATAAAACGTGCCTTACTCTTGCCCTCAAAATTCAGAACAAAATGG
Organism: gamma proteobacterium symbiont of Lucinoma myriamae; assembly: GCA_025655635.1. Lineage (GTDB taxonomy): Bacteria > Pseudomonadota > Gammaproteobacteria > GRL18 > GRL18 > GRL18. The sequence continues at coordinate 483 of JAHXIM010000259.1, forward strand.
GGTTCCAAAGGCCAATAGGAAATATCAGCAGCGTCTTCAGTACTTTCTTGTTCTTCTGAAGCACCCTCTTCACCTTGTGAAGTTTCTGTTTGAGCGGGCTTGTCATCAAAAAAGCCTCCGAAAAACATACCTCCCGCTATACCAACGATAAGCAATAAAACAACACCAGCAATAATGATAATCATCATCTTTTTTGATGAATTAGGAACCTCTTCACCATCATCGTCGCCATTCAAATCCAGATCTTCATCTGCCATAATCAAAACCCTGTTTTATATTAAGAAACTTTTTATCTTATGCTGCTAAGTTCTTGTATATTTTTATTTATATGAATACACAAGCAAATTTTATTCCAACATCCGTTATTTAGCAAAATTTCACTCTATTTATAGCCTATTTCTTCATTTAATTGCCCAATGTTACAAAAAAGTGCCAAAAAATTGGCTTGGTCAACGCATTATTTCCCGGTAGTAGAGTGATATATTTTTCCTACTTACTATCAACTTTAGACTGCAATTGACTAAATTGTCTAATCCATGGGCTGGATTTTTTTATCGATTCCGGTAATTTCTCTGCTTCAGTCTTCGCTAGTTGGTAAGATTTAAACGTACCATAGAACAATACATAATTGATGATGGTTTTTTCTTGTTCTTTTCGTTTAAATTGCTGAATATAGAGATTTTCAGGCTGTTCAAGCAATTGACTGTGGCGCAATTTTTTTTGTGAGATTTCCATGCTCTCACGGCTTTTACCCGTTGCAAGTTGTAAAGTATAATTGCTTTTTTGTTGCTGATTCAGCCAGTTCAATGGCTCTATTTTATCTGAATTGCTTTTATCCAGGTTAACAGAAGAGTCAACCATAGCTAATCTAATTTCAGGCATTTTTAAAAAATAACTATCAACAAGACCATTTTCACGACTCATTGCTAAATATTGATTCGCTTTTTTCTGTTGTAATTGATTCTCAGCAGTCTTTTTCTTGTCATTCTTAGAGAGTATTAATGCTAAATTATATTGAGCACGAGCATCCCCTTCTTTAGCCAATGGTTGCCAGAACTTTTTGGCCTGAACATAATTTTTCTGTTCAAAAGACTGCATTCCCTGCTCAAAAGTCCCCGCACTTACAATATGCCCACTGACACTTAACAAAAAAAATAAAAGATAATTTCTCATAATTTTGATTTTAAATTCCCCTGTTCCACTCTAATATGACTTATGTTAACCACAAGAAGAGTTGATACATTTTTGATAATATTCAGTTTTTAATGAGCTTTCCAGCACATCTTTTAAAAATAAATTCAGTTGTCTTTTTTCATCTATCTGCAGCATATGTTTATTGGGGTAAATATTGGCCGATTGAATTGGACTTTTACCCTGGTAACCAATGACTTCAACTAAACATGCGTCATGACAAATACGTAATTCCATATCAATTACCGATAAGTGGGTCATTGTTTTTAAGTGAGTACTTAGCTGTGTTTGCAGTGATTGTTTTAGAGAAATGACAGTTGTATATTTATATTGCTCCAGAATACGCAGCGCTATTCTTGATGCCGACAGGAGTAAATCATCTTTAACGTGTAGTTCAGATATTTGTGGAGCCAGCCTTAAAAGACGGCGATAATTGGCTTCATACAGTCCTGTTGGAGTGGTCGTCCGGTGATTTGTTTTATTAATAGTGTGTGTCATAACATTTTATATACTGGCAATTAAAGGTCAATTAATCGCTTATTCGAGCACGTAAGCGTAACTGGGCCTGGCTTAGTAATTGGCTGACTCGTGATTCACTGACTCCCATCAATAGTCCAACTTCTTTTAAATTCATTTCTGTATCATAATAAAGCGACATAACCATTCTTTCACGTTCAGGTAATCCCGCAATAGCCAGTGATAAACGCTGACGAAACTCATCTTCCAGGACTTCATTCACTACATTTTGTTGTCGATCTTCAAAAATTCCCAAACTTTGCGTATCATCTGCTCCCAAATCATCAAATCTCAGCATTCGACAAGCATTACCGTCTTTTAAAATCTGATAGTATTCACTCATACTAATACCCATTTCCTGAGCCACTTCAACATCACGTGCATCACGCCCCGTCCTGCACTCAATTTCCTGTATGGTTGCGGACAGATCCCGAGCTTTTTTATGCACTGATTTGGGTGCCCAGTCACTACGCCTGACTTCATCCAGAATCGCACCGCGAATACGAATAGTCGCGTAAGTTTCAAACTGGGCACCCTGCTTCGGGTCATAGTGCTTACCCGCATCTAAAAGACCAATGAGACCTGACTGAATGATATCATCAATATGGATATCTGCAGGCAATCGTGCTGACATATGATAAGCAATTTTTTTAACCAATGGGGCATATTTTTCCACCAGTTGATCAGCAATTTGTTTACCTTCAGATGAATACATATAAAATCAGCTCAGCTCTTGAGACATAGAAAATACTGTTTTTGTTATTACTACTGAGTATAACAGATAGATCGAGATAGAATAGTATTTTAAAGCAGTACTTGGCTAAAATTTGAGGTCTGCACTTTGCTAAAATTCAGGTTACGATTTAAGCAAGAATTTATCAGATTATTTGAGCGCTGTGAGGTTGGAAAAATGAAATATTGTTGTTGTGCTTAATATATGGGTGTATCTCACACAAGAGTAGGATTCATGCCTAAGCGTGGAAACTTCATGTTTTTTTATCTAAAAGCGTGCCCAGTATCTCATCAACGGTTTCAACCACTTTACCAGAAGCAAGCACTTGATACTGGTTCATTTTCATTTCAACGAGGTCCTTAACTGGAGCACCTTGAGCCTCCATAGCCTCTTTACTGGCCAGGTTTAAAGCATTGCGCTTTAAACCTAAAAAACGCAGTAGCCCATGCAACGACATAATATCCAGCACCAAACTTCTCATAATTGAACTGTTTTTCTCTAGGCTGGA
>JAHXIM010000221.1 GCA_025655635.1 gamma proteobacterium symbiont of Lucinoma myriamae
TTCATTACGGTTAGTGAACCGCCCATTGCGGACCCGCATGATGGGTGGTGTGGGGGCTGTAGGAGAGAAACCTGTGGCTACCCGATTATATAAACGCTTTTTACATGCTAGCTATTTACCTTTAATATTTGTGTTCTTATTGAAACAATCAGGATGGACTTATGAGTAAAGCATTTAATGAACCCAGTTTTCGTGATGGCGTCAATCTGATGGTTGATCGGGCTATCTCTGTGATGGAGATTGAAGATGGTGTTGCTAAAGCGATTAAAGCCTGTAATGCGGTTTTACAGGTTCAGTTTCCAGTAAAAATACGCGGTAACATTGAAGTCTTTACGGGGTGGCGAGCTACTCATAGCACTCACCGTTTGCCCTCTAAAGGTGGTATACGCTATGCACCTTATGCCGATCAAAATGAGGTGGAAGCGTTAGCTGCTTTGATGACTTATAAATGTGCGCTTGTAGATGTTCCCTTTGGCGGCTCAAAAGGGGCCTTATTGATTGACCCATCTCAGTATTCCCGAGATGAAATGGAAATGATCACTCGTCGTTTTACTTTAGAATTAATTCGTAAAGGCTTTTTAAGTCCATCAACTAATGTACCGGCACCTGATATTGGTACGGGACAAAGAGAAATGTCATGGATGGCGGATACTTATAAACATCTGCACCCTGATGATATTAATTATATAGCCTGTGTTACCGGAAAACCTGTCCACCATGGTGGTATTCAGGGACGTGTTGAAGCAACAGGACGCGGAGTGCAATATGCCATTAAAGAATTTTTTCGTCACCCGGAAGATGTAAAAAATGCCAATATGAAGGGCAGTCTTGATGGTAAAACCTGTGTTATTCAAGGCTTAGGTAATGTCGGCTACCATGCGGCCAAGTTTTTGTCAGAAGAAGATGGTGTAATAATTACTGCGGTTATTGAGCATAACGGCGCTTTGATTAATGATGAAGGCATTGATATTGAACAATTGCATCAGCACATAGAAGAGCATGAGGGTATCCAAACATTTCCTTGTGCCCAATTTATTGAAAAAGGACAGGCTGTACTTGAAAAACAATGCGATATTTTGATTCCAGCCGCATTAGAAAGTCAGATCACTATGGAAAATGCCGATCGTATTAATGCTAAACTTATCGTCGAAGCTGCCAATGGACCTATCAGTTTTGGAGCTGATGAAATCCTGAAAAAAAATGGCATTGTGGTTATCCCCGATACTTATGCAAATGCTGGTGGTGTGACTGTATCTTACTTCGAGTGGATACGAAATATTTCACATATTCGCTTTGGTCGTATGCAGCGTCGACATGATCAAATGCGTGGTGAGGAGATGACTAAAGTTTTGGAAGAAGCGACAGGACGCGAAGTATCTGAGCAAATTCGTAATAATATTGGTCGTGGAGCAGATGAGTTGGATCTGGTGCGTTCCGGGCTGGATGATACCATGCGTCTTGCGTATCAGGAAATTCGCGCCACTATGGAAAATGATGAAAAAATTACTGATTTGAGAACCGCGGTTTATGTCACCGCTATTAGAAAAATAGCTCGCTCCTATGTTGAAGTTGGTGTTTTTTAATTAGTACCGCAAAACTTATGCTATAAAAACTTACAATTGCAGAAACTTATGTTACAAAAAGAACTAAAAACCCCATTGGGTGATATGTCTGTTGATACTTTTCTTGAAGAGTATTGGCAAAAGAAGCCGCTATTAGTGAAACAGGCTTTCCCTGATTTTGAAACGCCAGTTTCACCCGATGAATTAGCCGGTTTATCCTGTGAAGAAGAGATTAATTCACGGATTGTAATAGAAAAAGGAGGCGATCATCCCTGGCAAGCCATTCATGGTCCAATGGATGAAGAAGTGTTCGCTAAAATGCCGGAAACACACTGGACTTTAGTGGTTAATGATTTAGAAAAATGTATTCCGGAACTTGCCTGGATCACTGATCAGTTTCGCTTTATTCCAGAGTGGCATTTAGATGATCTCATGAGTAGTTGGGCTGCACCGGAAGGCTCTGTTGGCCCTCATATCGATCTTTATGATGTATTTATTTTGCAAGGTGATGGTAAAAGGCGTTGGCAGATCAGTACTCAGCCAGTGGCTGAAGATAATGTTGTGCCGGGAATTGCTATCCGACTGCAAAAAGACTTTACTCCCGAATTTGAATGGGTTTTAGAACCGGGTGATATGATGTATCTACCTGCTGGTGTTTCTCATCATGGCATATCTATTGGAGAGAGCAGCAGTTATTCAATTGGTTTTCGTGCTACCAGCCATACTGATTTAGTCAATGATTTTATTGCTCATATGACCAATGAGTTGTCTATTAATAAAACATATCAATTACCTCATGGTGCATTAAAATCTCATCCTAATGAAATTACTCCTGCTGCAATTGAAGAAATACGCAGTATCTTTCGTCAATACCTCAATCCGGAAAGTCAGGAGCTAGGCCGTTGGTTTGGACAATTTGTTAGTGATTCTAAAGTCGATTATTTAAATGAATGTGAAGAGCCAGTCGAAGATTTATCCCAATTAAAACAATTGCTAATGGAAGAAGGAGTCTCTTTATTACGCCATCCGGCCAGTCAGTTTGCATTTACAAAATTATCTTCAGATGATTCTTTATCAGAGCAGACTTGTCTTCTGTTTGTTGACGGACAGGATTATCAGGTTTCAGAAAATTTTGCTAAAAAACTCTGTGAACAACGAAAAGTGAATCTGGATGAACTGATAAAAATTGCTGCAAAAAATGAGCAGGATTTTATTATTAACCTTTATAACTCGGGCAAGCTTTACCCGGATTATTGAATTTATTGTATCTATAGATACAGGACTTTGATTTTTTCAATAGTTGTCAATGGTTTTGAAAATCAGAGGATAATTATACTTTCTGTGATTTTTAGTATTAACTCAAGGCAATGTTAGTGAAAAATAATATGCAGCAAATTATTGATAATAATCGTCTGGTTCTTATGGAAGCTGCAATTGTTGAACGATTGAGACGTTCAAGTGATATAAAACTTCATGATGAGCTTATTCACGCACCATTAATTTATGAAAACAATGGAAAAAAAGTATTAGAAAAATTCTATCAGGAATATGTCGATATTGCTTTTGAGTCCAAAGTACCGATTCTTTTGCTCACTCCTACATGGCGAGCTAACCAGTCCAGAGTTGAACACTCAGGTATGTCACAATCAATTAATATTGATGCTGTGCATTTTATGCAGGAGTTTAGAAATTCTCAAACGAGCCATAAAAACAAAATTAAAATCGGCGGCTTAATTGGGTGTAAGAATGACTGTTATAAACCAAATGAAGCTCTGTCAGCATCCGAAGCTCAGGTATTCCACTCATGGCAGATAGAACAGCTTGTGCTGGGTGGAGTGGATTATTTGATTGCTGAGACTCTTC
>JAHXIM010000249.1 GCA_025655635.1 gamma proteobacterium symbiont of Lucinoma myriamae
ATGGTTGGATACAATTTACATAGCGGTGATCCTCCTACAGGGGACTTACACCCCATTAGTTTATGCCCATGACGGGCGTACACAAATAAAAACCAATATGCTGCGTGATCCCGATATCGCACAGATCAATGTGTTAGGTTTTTCAGAATATCAACTGCGTATTGAAATTCCAAAGCATATTTTACATCGATACAGTTTAAATATGTCTGATATTGCCACCACAATAGCCCGACAGGGTGTTGATCTCCCTTCTGGCTCATTAGAAACTTATGATCTGGATATTCTACTGCGTTTTACCGATCTGCGCAGAACACCTGATGAACTCTCCGATCTCAAAGTTGTTAGTGCCAGCTCCGGAGCCGAAATACGTCTGGGTGATATCGCTACCATTACCGATCGTTTTGAACAGGATGAAGAAAAAACTCTGTTCAATGGCAAGCGTGCCGCCATACTGGAAATTATCAAACCCAAACAACAATATTCATTGGTCGTTGTTGATGCGGTAAAACGATTTTTAGAGATTGAACAGGCGCGGGCACCACCGGGAGTGACATTTGATATTACCAATGATCGTTCCTCCATTATTCGTGATCGGCTTTCCATGCTGTTAAAAAATGGTGCTCAGGGACTTGTTCTGGTCTTTTTGACCATGTGGCTTTTTTTTCAGGGACGTTTTGCTTTCTGGGTTGCTTTAGGCTTACCTGTTTCCTTTATGGGCGCACTTTTCCTGATGAGTTTATTTGGCCTGACCATTAACATGATCACTATGGTGGCCCTGTTAATTGCAACCGGACTGCTGATGGATGATGCCATTGTTATTGCAGAAAATATTGCTACTCATCTACGGCAGGGAAAAAATGCTTTTCAGGCAGCCATAGACGGCACAAAACAGGTTTCACCCGGCGTTGTTTCCTCTTTTTTAACCACCATAGCGGTATTTACCCCCCTGGCATTTTTATCCGGAAATATGGGGAAAGTATTACAATTTATTCCTATGGTACTTATTCTGGTGCTGGCCGTCAGTCTGATTGAAGCCTTCCTGATTTTACCGCATCATCTGGCTCATTCTCTCAAACACCATGAAAAAAGTAGCTCACGTTTCCGACAGCGCTTTGATGAACTGCTGGACACCTTTCGTGAAAAAACCTTAGGACCCGCCATTAATTTTGCCATACATCAGCGGTATTTATTTATGGGCAGCGTTATCGCCCTGTTTCTGATCAGTCTGGGTATGTTGGTCGGTGGTGTTTTAAAATTTCAGCCTTTCCCTGACATTGAAGGCGACACCATTGAAGCCCGCTTATTACTACCGCAGGGAACCCCTTTGTGGCGTACTGAAAAAATTGTCAAACAAATTACTGAGGCACTGAATATTGTCGATAAAGAATTTACACCAAAGCAAAAAGAGCAACAAAAAATAATTAAAAATACGTTAATCAACTACAATAAAAATCTCGATTCAGGTGAATCAGGTGCCCACATTGCCACTATTACTGTTGATTTGCTCACCGCAGAAAAACGTACCGGTTCTATTGATGACATTATTAATCTCTGGCGTGAGTCAGTGGGTGATATACCCGATGTCATTGCACTTAACTTTAAAGAGCCCGTTGTCGGCCCCGGTGGTCTGGCATTAGAAATACGTCTTTTTGGTGATGATACTCAAGCACTTAAAGAAGCCTCTTTATCGTTACAAAACTGGCTGTCACGTTATGAAGGTGTGCAGGATTTATCCGATAATTTACGTCCCGGAAAACCAGAAATCAGACTCAGCATGAGAGAAGGTACTTTTGCTTTGGGCATTGACGCTGCAACCATATCCAGTCAACTCAGAGCTGCCTTCTGGGGCACTACAGCCAATGAAATTCAGGTAGGCCCGGAGGCTTATGAGATTGATGTGCGTCTGGCAGAAGCCGATAAAAAAACACTCTATGCCCTGGATGATTTTCGTATTATCGATAAAGGCGGTAAACAAATACCTCTTACCACATTAGTGGATATTGAACGGGGAAGAGGATTTTCTCGTATTGAGCGTATTAATAGCCAGCGCAGTGTGACTATAACAGGTGATGTGAATACTCAAATAGCCAATGCCAGTGAAATAGTTGCCCATACCCGTAAACATTTTATCCCGCAATTATTAGAGCAACATCCCGACGTTCATGCCGGCTTTGAAGGCCAGTCACGTGAAACAGCCAAAACCGGCGGCTCAATGATCAGAGGTTTCAGCCTGGGCTTATTGGGTATTTTTATATTATTAAGTTTTCAATTTAGAAGTTATCTTGAACCCTTATCTGTGATGTTTATTATTCCACTTGCTCTAATAGGTGTCATTTGGGGGCACTTACTGATGGGCTTAAATATGACCATGCCGGGCATTATCGGCTTTGCTTCTCTAAGCGGTATTGTGGTGAACGATTCAATTTTACTGGTAGAATTTCTCAAACTTAAAATGAAGGAAGGTCATAGTGTTATTGAAGCGGCAAAACTGGCCAGCAGAGCCCGCTTTAGAGCCGTGATACTTACCTCAGTCACCACCATTGCCGGCTTAATCCCCCTGCTTCTGGAAAAAAGCCTGCAGGCACAAATACTGATTCCGCTGGCCACCAGTATTATTTTTGGTTTATTGGCGACGACATCTCTGGTGTTGTTAGTGGTGCCTGCTTTGTATAATATTCTGGATGATTTTAGGGGTAAATAACTCAGCCGAATAACGATAAAATAATCAATAAAAAAGAAAGACCTCCTTTATAATTCTTTCAGTTCTTTAAAATATGAGCCTTAAATCACTTAATGCCATGAAACTATTCTTAATCAAACTTAACGCTTTTTTTATTCATTTATTGATTAGCGGCATAATTATCGGCTCCTTTTTTGCTCTGGTCTTTTTTATCTGGTATCCATCACCCTACCAATATCTGGAAGGAGTCGAACAAGTTACCTTCATTATACTTCTGGTTGACCTGATTTTAGGCCCGATTATGACCTTTATCTTATACCGTCCAGGGAAAAAAGGCCTGGTAGGTGATATTATCCTTATTGCTCTTATTCAGTCAGGTGCTTTCTTTTATGGAGCAACTGTTATCTATGGCGAACGGCCTGTTTACATTACATTTAGTTATGATCAATTTAAATCAGTACTTGCAAAAAATTTGGATTTTTCAGCCATTCAAGATAAAACCATTTCAAACAGTTTTTTTAAGGGTCCTCAATACGTCAATATAAAATTACCCCAGAGTCAACAAAAACGACGAGAAATATTATCCGAAAAACAGGCTATTTATGAAATGACACAACTTTATCAAGCTTTCGCGCCTAATTTCCAATCTGCTACAAAAAATACCAAGGGTATAAGTCTGAAAAAGTTATTAAACAAATATCCTGAAGAGAGTGGTACCATTCAACA
>JAHXIM010000218.1 GCA_025655635.1 gamma proteobacterium symbiont of Lucinoma myriamae
TCATTACGGTTAGTGAACCGCCCATTGCGGACCCGCATGATGGGTGGTGTGGGGGCTGTAGGAGAGAAACCTGTGGCTACCCGATTAAATACATCGCTTAATCCGATGATTAATGAATCCAGGCTAAAACCAGGAAACGACTGACTTTTAACTTGTTGAGCCAGTTGCAGGCCGATACCATAGCTGACTTTATCAGCATCTGTTTTGATTGTGTATTCTGAATTACTCATATTTCTTATATTACCCGTGCTATTTGTTACAATTATTAGAAATAAATCCAATAGAAAAAAAACGGCATTATAGCACAGGATAAGATAGAGTAAGAAATAAATTTCGACTCTATCTAACACATAAAAAAATTAGTTTAGTAAGAGTAAGTCGGATTTTTGGAAATATTTAAGGTGAAACTTTAACGGGTCGAATTGTTCAAAGTTACAATTCTGGACTTTATTTTTACCTGCTATTTTAGCTTGCTGCAGGGCAAAATCAATATATTTTAAATTCATTGATAATGAATGATTTTCTTGTATGGATGAGAGGCCAATACTGACTGTCACGCCAAATTTAAAATCATTAAACTTAAAAACATATTCAGAAATAGAATTTCGAATTCGTTCGGCGGTAATATTAGCACTATGCTCATTTACTTCCGGCAAAATGATTATAAATTCATCACTCTTATAGCGAGATAAAAAATCAGTGGGACGAATAGCATCCTCAAGCATTTTTGATATTTGAATCAGGGTGAGATCACAGACATGCTCACCGTAGTTTTGATTAACAGCTTCCATATGATCGACATCAATATAGATGATTGAGAATTGAGTATTATAGCGCTGATGACGAATATGTTCAGTTTTTAAATGGTTAAGAAAAGTACGCCTGTTATTGAGTTGTGTCAGCTCATCTTTTTGAGAAAGTTGTTCTAACACTGCCTGATCATCTTGCAGCATTTTGAATAACTTAGCGTATGTTGTCGCGATAAACTCAAACTCTCGATAAGAGTGTAATTGTAGTAATGGGTTATCTGTTTTATTTCGAGAAAAATGAAGAGCCCAACGTTCCAATTTTTCAATCGGACTCATAATGGAGCGATTAAGAAAAATAATGGTGCCCAGAGTGGTGATATAGACCAATAGAAAAACAAAACTGATTAATATAAGCGCATTAAGCTTCAGAGCTTTGGCTTTTTGAAAACGATGTTTGACTCTGTCCTGCATGGCAAGGTGTAATTTATCTAAGGCTAAAGTGGTTTCGATAACACATTTATAAAATTCTTGTAAAAGTTGGTGTGAAATATGTGGTTTTTGATTTTCAATGTCATTAAAAATTTTATTGGCAACTCGATGAGCATTTCGCCAGTTTAAATAAGCAGAACGATAAATATCATTTGCCAGAGAATGATTTTCTTGTTCAAACTTAATGGGATTAACCAGAGATTTTTTTATGTCATTACTCAGCTGGAGAAATTTTGTTTTATTATCTAATTGATGATCATCTAAAAAATGATTAAAGGGAATGACAGTTTGTTGAATTTTATCTTTAAGTTCTGTGACAGGAATAACTTCTGTGACGATACCTTCAATTGCTATATTAAATGCATTGGTTGATTTTTGAAAGAAGAAGAAGCCGATGCCGGCAAGTAAGAAAAACGGCAAAATAATCACAACAATACTTATTTTCAAACGATTTTTTAATGATGGAGCAGACATGTTTTTTGTGCTGGCAGAAATGCTTGCATGTTTTATTCTGGTAGAAGGCATTGCTATCATATCTAGGTTGATTTTTAGACTGTCTCATAATAGCACACTCAATCGCTTAGAGTATAATTTATGATTTTTATATATTGAGTAATGATTAATAATATTTAAAATATTAGAGTGCAGATGGTGTTATTTCCAGAGCTTTTATCCCTTTTTGAGGTAGTTCTTCTTGCCAGGCGCGAGAAACTTCCCACTTTAAAATATCATAATAAGAACGTATGTTCTCAACGTATTTTACTGCCTCATCACCACGTGCGTAACCATAACGGGTTTGTTTATGCCATTTTTTTTGTCTTAACAGAGGTAATGTTTTTTTCAGATTAACCCATTTATTCTCATCTTTACCACTTTTTTTTGTGAGTGTCATTGCATCACGCACATGCCAGTAGCCGAGGTTATAAGATGCCAGCGCAAAAAATAAACGATCAATACCGATGACTTTTTCAGGTATTCTTTTCAATAATTTTGCATAATAATAAGCACCGCCAAAAATACTCTGGTGAGGTTCTATACGATTGTTGACACCAATATCTTTTGCGGTGTTTCTGGTGAGCATCATCAGGCCGCGTACACCTGTTGGTGATATAGCGTCTTTATTCCAGTGAGACTCCTGATAAGCCATAGCCGCGAGTAGTATCCATTCAATATGATTATCCTTACCTGCTTTCTCAAACCAGGGCTTATATTTTGGTAGACGGGTTATAATATGGCGTTTGTATATCCGGGTGCCGACATAATTAAATGACTGAAGGTGGCCAAAATGTTGATCAATAAGATGCTGCATTTGCCCGCTTTTTTTCTGTTGTGCTAAGAATTTATTCGCTTCATCATAAAGTGATGTATCATCTGATTGAGAAAATGCCCAGCCAATTTGTTTTTCTTTACTAATATCAAAGGCAACTCTGAGTTCAGGGTAAAAATGCCGGTTAAGCTTGATTTCATCAGAACTGACAATAGTAAAATCAATTACTCTTTCATTTACCAATACCATTAAATCTTCTGGTGATGTTTCCTGATTGACTTGCCAGTTTAGTTTGTGCAGACTTTTTTTAAGTGTTTTTAAATCATCATTCAGACTATCATCAGCTGAAATTTCAATAGTCAGGTTTTCGAGATCTTTTAATTTCTTAGGTCTTCGAGTAGCAGAGTGATAGACTAATTGGGAAGCAATTTTGTGGTAGGGCTGGGTAAATAGATAGCTTTGTTGTCTTTGGGGAGTAATTGTTAATTTTGCTGCAGCAAAATGACCAGTATGACGTGCTAGTTTATTAAGCAGCTCTTCAGCATTGGGTTCAATAATAATGGTCAGTTTAACTCCAAGCGAATCACTGAAACGTTTCAGTAAATCATACTCAAAACCTGCAGGACCAAAAGGGCCTTCATAATAAATACCAGGAGAATTGCGAGTTAATACTTTTAGCTCACCATTTTTTTTAATACGCTCCAATAAGGTTGGCGGTTCAATACAAGCACTGAAGAATAAGCAAGTTGCTAGCAGTAAAAAAAAACGTAATCGATTGATACTAAAAGTTCCTCATTTTGTAATTAGTCGACCCTGAAAAAAGATAATCATCATGAATTGATAGATTATCGTACAACATTAATTGTAATTTAATTGTTCCTGATCAAAT
>JAHXIM010000120.1:0-1123 GCA_025655635.1 gamma proteobacterium symbiont of Lucinoma myriamae
TATCTCACGAGATCGTACAGATTCTGCCTCGAGTTGATGGCGCACATCATCGGCTTCAGACTGCATTCGCTGTAACTCTTCTCGCTGCAGATTAATAGACTGTTCCTGAAGTTTTTTATTGATCTGAATTTGCTCAAGTTGCTCTTTAAGTTCGAGTGCTTCTTCCTGAGCCTGCAGCTCCGTTTCTTCTTTTTGTTTTTTTAGTGCTTCAGCTTCTTGAATGGCTTCACTGCGGGCAATTTCTAACTGTTTATTGAGTGTCTGTTTTTCTGCTTCTTCCATTGCCTGTTGTTTTGATGCTTCAACGTCTTGTTTAAACGATAAAATTTCCTGTGAGTATTTGAGTGCTTCCTGTTCTTCGCGTGCCTGTTTGTCATTCTTCATTTGCTCGGCCAGTCTCTGCATCTCACTTTGTGCGTCCTGGCGAGCTTGTTCTGCTGCTATTCGTTCATTTTCATGTTGATCAGCGTCAATCTGTGCTTGATTTGTTTTTTCCTGAAGTGAATTTTCCTGTTCAATGTTTAAACGAGCATATTCTTCTGATAGTGCTTGCTGAGCAGCATCCATTTCTGCTTTCATCTGCAGCATTTCATCTGCAGCATTTCATCTTCAGTAGAGGCTTTTAAGTGGCCTAATTGCTGTTCCTGAAGCTCAACCTGCTGCTGTTGCTGATTATCAAGATCATTTGCCATTTGATTTTTGGCTTGCTGCATTTCCTGCTGTAAACGCTCAACTTCAGCAAGGGCCGACTGACGTTCGGCATCAATTTTTTCAGCGCGTTCTTTTTCTTCTTGTGCTTTGATTCTGGCTTCATGAATTTCTGCATGTTGACGTGCATCAGCATCTTTTCTCAGGCGTTCAATTTCTTCTTTTGCATTTAATAATTCAGATTCAGCTTGTGTTGATAACTTAGCCAGCTCTTCTGATTGCTGCAGTGCCTGCTCTGCCTCTTCACGTACACGCTTGGCTTCTTCAATAGCCTTCTCAGCACGTTTAGCTTCTTCCTGTGACTGTTGTCGAGCTTTTTCCAGGGCTGCCTCTTTTTCACTGAGCTGTTCCTGACTTGCCTGGCGAATGGCTTCCTCTGCATCTTTTCTGGCTTGTTCGGCATCTGCTGCCCGTT
>JAHXIM010000120.1:1223-3389 GCA_025655635.1 gamma proteobacterium symbiont of Lucinoma myriamae
CTGCCCGTTCAGCTTCAGATTTTGCTTTTTCAAGGGCATCATTGACTTCATCTGATTTCTTTTTTACTGTTTCTTTGTGTAGTTCTTTTGCTTTTTCTTCAGCTTCTTTACGTGCAGATTCTGCCTGAGATGCCCGTAGTGCTTCTTTTTCTGCTTGCTCACGTGCAGAATCAGCTTCCTGACGTAATTTCTCTGCTTCTTGTTCTGCTTTTGCTCTGGACGCTTCAGCTTCTGCTTTTAAACGAGTTTCTTCTTCAACCTGTTTTTTAATTTCATCTAATTCCAGAGAAGATGTCTGACCTTGATCTTTCTGTTGTGCCTCAAGTTGTACGGCACGAAGCTGGGCAGTTTTAAGGGCGAGTTCAGCATGCTGTGCCCTTTTTGCTTCTTCTTCTGCTTTTTTTAGTGCTTCCTGAGCTTCACCGCGCAGATCAGCTGCCATGGATTCAGCTTCTTTACGGGCAGTGTCAGCTTTAGATAATTGCTCTGCTTGTGCTTCGGCTTTTTTACGTTCGGCTTCCACTTCTGGTGAGGTTAAATTTTCATTGCGTTGTTCAGGCGAAGCGACTGGTTTTTGAAGCTGCCTGGGTTTAGTTTCTACGTCAGAAGAAGTAGTCTGCGAGGTGTCATTATCACGAGTGATGGACTTTTTATCGGCTTGTGTTGCTTGCTCAGCAGGGATATCGGCGCTGCCAATGCCGCCTTCAATGATAGAGCAGTCAAAGCCTTGCTGAATAAATAAAAAAGCACCAGCAATACTTCGACCTTCCTGACCTGAATAGGTAATATAATGTTTATCAGTGGATAATTCGCTTAGTTGTGAACGTATGAGATTTAGAGGAATATTAAGGCTGTTTTCAAGGCCGTTTGACGCAAACTCGTTTTCATTTCGCACATCAACAAGTTGTTGTTTAGTATGGTCAAGTGTGTTGACTTCTTGTTTGCTGATACGATGGATAAGGGGTAAAACCAATAGCTCAATAAAGTCTTTTTTATCCAGGGTAAGAATGACACCGTCAGTTTTCATTGTGACGCTGGCACCACGGATGCCGCCAGTAATCAGTGCTTCTTCACCAAAGCCATCGCCAAGACGTAGTTCTGCCAGTGTGATTTCATCGCCGCTAACAGGATTTGTCTTGGTCACTAAGCAGCGGCCTTGCTGGATAATATAAAATTGATTATCATTTGCATCATTTTCCTTGATGATGACAGAGCCTTTGGCAAGCGGAGTTTCATGCAGTCGCATCATTAATGCTTGAATGTTAGAGGCAGGTATTTGTAAAAAGGCACTGGATTGTAGAAAACGGGTCATCCAATCTTCATCTTCATCATCCAGATCAGATACCTCAATACTTGATGGCGCGTTCCAGTTTAGTAGAATATCAAGTAGATCGGTGTCGATAATCAGAATGCTGATATCCGTTTTTGCCTTAGCCGATAGCGGGCGGGGAATTTTATTGGCAATTGCTGTTTTAGCTTCTTCACTATTGGCTTTATCAGTTGTTTTTTACTGCCTGATGCTTTTACTTCAATGGTTCCGGAGAGTAAATAAACGGTCCATTTATCCTTATCACCCTGTTTAAAAAGCATCCGTCCGGCAGGAATTTTCTGCACAGCCGATTTATCAATGACTTCTTGAACTTTATCAAGACTGAGAGAGTCTAGTGGATGGAATTTTTTTATAACATTAACATCTAGATTAGGCGCTGCAGCCATTCTATTGCTCCGGTTTCCAGTTGGTTCTTAGGGCTTTGTTGTTCTGTTGTAATAAATTTATATTACTCAATTCTATCATTGCACTGACAAGTGAGTTGATCGGAATACAGAATAGGCTCTTTAGTTCTTTAATTTTAGCAGAAATAGGCTAATAGCATACAATGAACTCATATTATTTTGAACCAGTTCAGTTATAATCTGTTATTTTAAATATGAAAATTAGACATGAGTAGTAATTTAGTGTATTTCTCTTTGCTCTTAAGCATAATGCTGGCAAGTATAAGACTGATAGACCGGATTAATACGAAGTAAACAATATGAACCAGACCAGCCCATACAGTCTGTATAAGCAACAACATTCTTTTTTGTGTACGCCCGTCATGGGCATAAACTAATGGGGTGTAAGTCCCCTGTAGGAGGATCACCGCTATGTAAATTGTATCCAACCAT
>JAHXIM010000072.1 GCA_025655635.1 gamma proteobacterium symbiont of Lucinoma myriamae
AATTTGATCAGGAACAATAAAATTACAATTAATGTTGTACGATAATCTATCGATTCATGATGATTATCTTTTTTCAGGATCCACTAATTAACAGTATATTAATCACTGTTTAATATACTATGGCACAATTTTAAACAATGTTCAATTAAAATTTACAATTAATTAAACATTGTTTATTTATTTCGTCCAACTTAAGAATACCACCATAAAAAATAAACACATTTATCTCTACCTAATGCAGGATAAGGTAGAGTAGAAATAGCAACAACTCTACCTAAATACACGTTATACTAAGCACAACAACAAATTCCTGGAGTAAACAGTGAAAAAACTCATATTTATACTTCCTGCTCTATTTATCAGCAGTTGGCTTTTTTCCTGTAGTACACCTACGTCTCAAAAAGGTGAAACCTATAATCCTGAAACTCAGGAAGTCGATCATCAGATCAATACACCTCATTTTCAATTAAGGACTGACATCCTGCCCAAAAAACTGTCATTATCAATTGTGACAAATCTAACAAAAGATACTCTTCTTGGTGTCTATTACATAAAAAAATACACTCGACGCCTTTTACCTAATGATTATATGGCAGAAGCTGACAGCACACTTTATTTACATAATCTGACCGATAAAACAATTACATTTAATCTGCTTAACATTATTATTGAGAACAAACGCCTACCCAATTCTGCAAGGAATTTAAGCCTGTCAGCCAATGAATCTCTGTCAATTCCTCTTGGTAAAGTCGATATCGATTTAAGATTGACTACATTAAATACTCGCATTGAGTATATTGTCAGCGGCGCTGATATAGCAGAAGAACACAAAGAAAAGCAATTTGATATGCGCAGAGACATTCAGCCTGTGGAGAAAGAGAAAGAAAAGTATAAACCACAAGAAGATACTAATAAGACTTAGAGTCTCGAAAATGCCATTAACAAATAGACGCCTTCTAGATTGAGAGAGTAGAGGAGCTGGTCACCCAAACTCCCCCCTCGTTAGAACCCAGCGTGCCCTACTTAGGCACTGGGCTCAAGATATAATCTTTCACGCATTTATTGTCCCGTAAAGTGAATGATAAATTCTCACCCTAGGCAACTGATCATATTCACAATGATGTAAGCTTTCCATTTTTTGACCAATCAGCATGGAAAGTACCTTCTCGATCAGTACGTAAAAAAGTATGTCCGCCGAACGAATCTCTTAAAGCCTGAATAAAATTAGCCGAAGTTCGTTCATTGGTGATGGCTTCAAAGCTTGATAAAGCACCCGATAAAGAAAACAAAGGAATTCCCTGTCCTATAAACTCACTCACCACTAAACGAAAATCACTTATGGAGCTATTCAGCTAATACAATTAGACCGATTTTCAGATTTTTTCATAGTAGTAGTTTTTGGGTAAAATTAGTGAAATTGTGATATCTAAAGTGTATCATATTGTTAATTGATTAATAGTGCTTTAGACTAAAAAAATATCTATTTGAGAGTATACAAAACCATATGAGACAACTAAAATCCTGGCAGAAATTAGAAGAGCATTTTTCATCTATTAAAAATGAAGAAATGCGGGATATGTTTGCAAACGATCCAGAACGTTTTAATAAATATTCATTAATGCTAAATGATATTTTATATGACTATTCTAAAAACCGAATTAACGATCAAACCCTTAAACTCTTATTAGAACTTGCAGAAGAAGTTAATTTATCGACCTGGATAAAAAAATTATTTAAAGGTGAACCCATTAACCACACAGAAAATCGCGCTGTGTTACATATGGCACTAAGGACTCAATCAAGTAAACCAGTTAAACTTGATGGGGTTAATATTTTACCTGATATTCATTATGAGCGGGAAAGAGTCAAACAATTAGCCGAAAAGATTAGAACTCGCCAATGGCGCGGTGCCACCAATCAGTCCATTACCGATGTAGTCAATATTGGTATTGGCGGCTCTCACCTTGGACCACAAATGGTTTATGAGGCGCTAAAACCTTATACCTTGCATGATATCAATATTCATTATGTCTCTAATGTGGACGCAAACCACATCAATGACACACTTGTTTACCTAAATCCTGAAACAACTCTATTTATTATTTCATCAAAAACCTTTACCACTCAAGATACCATGGTCAATGCAAAGACAGCCAAAAAATGGTATTTAAATAAAATGGGTAGTGAAGAATTTATTCACCGTCACTTTTGTGCGGTAACCTCCAATATTACATTAGCCAAACAATTTGGTATTAATGAGGGTAATATTTTTAAAATGTGGGATTGGGTTGGTGGACGCTATTCCATTTGGTCTTCCATTAGTTTATCCATTGTTATTGCTATCGGTTCAGATAATTTTGAACAACTTTTAGTCGGTGCTGATGATGTCGACCAACATTTTCAAGACACGCCCTTAGAACAAAATATCCCTGTTATCATGGCTTTATTGGGTGTTTGGTATAATAATTTCTTTGCCAGTGAAACGATTGCCATACTGCCTTATGATCAACATTTACACCGTTTCCCTGCTTATCTACAACAAGCTGATATGGAAAGTAATGGGAAATCCGTTGATCGTGATGGCAAACAGGTAAATTATAGTACTGGACCCATATTATTTGGTGAGATTGGGATTTCTGCTCAACATGCTTTTTTCCAATTATTACACCAAGGCACGAAATTAGTGCCTTGTGACATTTTAGCCCCCATTTATAATATGGAACGAAACCTTACTCATCACCAAGCCTTGATGTCTAATGTCTTTGCTCAAACCGAAGCCATGATGAAAGGCCGAGGTGAAAAAGAAGTCACTAAGGAACTAAAAGCACAAGGCTTAAATGCAGCACAAATTAAGGCACTATTACCCTATAAAATATTTCCGGGTAACAGACCAACCAGTACCTTTATTTTTGACACCTTAAATCCAAAAACATTAGGCTCATTAATTGCGCTATATGAACATAAGATCTTTGTTCAAGGGATTATTTGGGAAATTAACTCATTTGATCAATGGGGTGTTGAATTAGGTAAAAAGCTTGCAAATACGATACTATCGCAACTAGACGATGATAATGAAGTAACTAACCATGATTGCTCAACCAATGGATTAATTAATCATTATAAGAAAAAAAGAAACTTACCTAAATAAAGGTCAAAACTGACAGAATTAAGACAATGACTGATATTGACAATTTGGGTCGAAATATAATTTTTACCGGAGGTCTGCTTCACTAACCGGAAGTAATATTTAACTATTCTGAATATTTTTTGGAGTCAATTCTATACCCGCTTAATGCTCATCAATGCCATTAACTTAAGGAGAACTGTTTCTTTTTCATCAACTTACAGTTATTATTCTTGCTAACAAATAACAATATTAGGGAAA
>JAHXIM010000134.1 GCA_025655635.1 gamma proteobacterium symbiont of Lucinoma myriamae
CCAGCCTAGAGAAAAACAGTTCAATTATGAGAAGTTTGGTGCTGGATATTATGTCGTTGCATGGGCTACTGCGTTTTTTAGGATCAATATTACCTTCTCTGAGCAGCTGATACATGGGATCATGTGAGATTGCAGGTTCATTACTCATTTGCCTATTCCTCATTCAAATTCGTAGTTAACCTGAACTCTGTTCAAGAAATAGAGTAAAAGTACGCACTAAGTATTGATATTGCTTGGTTTATGGAAGAAGTGTCTTTGGCATGGATGCCAAAGACAAGCTTACACGGATGATTTACAGAGTCTTCTGGAATAAATCAAGTTATATCAATACGTTAGTTACTTTGTTATCCAGAGTTCAGGTTAGTTAGTTGTTTTATTGTAGAACATTTATAATTAATTTTCCTAACCCTTTTTAGAAACAGGGGGAACATAACCTTCTGGCCGAATAGCCACCCGACAAGTCACCTGAGTACACAATTGTGCCTGTTGATCATAAAATGCATATTCAAAAACAGGATTAGCACGCCCTCTTTTCTGCATTTCTTCTGTAATATCAGCAAGTTGTTGTTCAGAAAAATTGAAGTGCAAATCCAGATCAGTCCGCCCTTCACGGATAAAGTCAATTTGTAAGTGTCGAGTCCATACTTCACAGCCGGGAAATGCTTTACTGCAGGCCAAAGCAGCAATGGGATCAGCCAGAGATGCCTGAAAGCCACCGAACATTCCTCCACCTGGATTTTTCGACAGGCGTGTTAAAGGCAGCCTGATACGCACTATTTTCCATAATGGATCCATTTCCAGTATTTTAATCCTCATTAACCAGAATGGTGGATAATATTTAAGACGATGAGCACTTCGTAATTTAAATAATGATAAAATTTCAGGCCAGTGCATTAGTTTGATACTCGTTCCATATCAATCATCTTATTATTATCATCAAATACAAGTCTAAAACTACCACTAATACCATCTTGGCTGATATGTTTTTGTAAGGCGTTGGCTGGAAAATCAATAACCCGCCCGTCAGCCGTGCGCACTCGAACAGTCTCTACCTCTCCCTGATAATAACGAAGGTATTCCTGTGCACTGATCTCAAGTCGAAAACGAATTTCGTTCATTAAATAAACACCGTGTAGTTATCTCAACATCATTATTATAATATTTTTTTTATTGTTATTGAATTTCAGTTTTTTTGAACTATAATCCCCCCTTAGAATACATCCCAAAGACTCATTGCAAGCAGTCTTAACAATAGAATAAGCGACCCATAATAAGGAAATATAACAATGATAATGCCTGAAATCAGAAAAATTGCCACAAAGTTAGGTATAAAAACCAGTAAACTCAATAAAACTGCTCTGGTAAGAAAAATTCAAACAAGCGAAGGTAATTTTGACTGTTTCGCCTCTGCCACCAGTAACTATTGCGATCAGCCGGATTGTATTTGGCGAACAGATTGTTTAAAACTGGCTAAACAAAACAAATAAGCCGCGGCAGACTTTTTATACACAATATGCAGAGTAGTCTGCCAAATAATATCTGTCTAAATGCTATATTGAAGAGAGTTAAGATAAAAAAGGCTTAAGAAAGTTCCTGCCATTTTTTCTCTAAGCGTTTTACTGAAACAGGCTGGGATGTTTTTAACTCCTGAGCAAAAAGTGAAATTCTTAGTTCTTCAATTAACCAGCGATATTCATTGAGTGCTGCTTCTGAAAAATATAAATTCTCCGGCGTCTTTTTTTCATTTTGCAGCAACGTCTTCTTTTTTTCATATTTTTCCCATAAGGGACTAATTTGTCCCTGATTCAATCCATCCCTGCGATAATCACTTTTGGCTTTCTCCAAGCGGGCACTCATACCTTTAAAATAGCGCGGCAGACGCTTTAACCACTGCAGCGGTGTTTGTGCAATAAAGCCTTTATAAATCAAATGGCTTTGCTGGCTTTTAATGCCAGATAAAGTATTCACCAGATTAAAAGGAATATTGCCTTTCAATTGTTTTGCCAGCACTTGATTGGCCTGCAGTGCATTCAGAACTGATTGACTCACATCCAGCATATTTTGCTGTAATTTTTCTCTAACTGAACAAAGCAGCTCATTAAATTCGTGCTGGTCACGAATTTAATGAATCGTTATCACACCGACAGCATCTTTAGCCACTGATTCACGGATCGCATTGAGCAAAATCCCGACGATAAAATCCTCTTTTAAATCACTACATGAGCCATAGGGTGTATACAACAAGCATGCCTTATCAATATTCGGCAGCTGTTTTTGTATCTGCTTTAATTCTTTATTCAATGCCAGTTGCAATAATCGAAAAATACCCTGACCATGATTATAGTTTGCGCTTTTTTCCTGATCATAAAGCTTAATGGCCACACTATCGCCCATATCCTGTAGTGCAGGATATAGCGTCATAGTCATTTTATGGCGCTCAATTATCTGCTGTTGCGCTAAAGCTTCAAAGTCCCAGGATAAAATACCCTCACGTTCAATTGACTCATCCACAGCTTCATCTAACTGCTCCAGTGCCTGTTCACCCCATTGCTGCTTTAAGTGAGATAAGTTACGACTACTGTCAAGCTCGTGACCTTCTTTATCAATGATCTTAAAATTCATTTTCAGGTGTTCCGGCACCTTTATTTCAAAATCAGCATGAGCATCCTTACCCATTTGCTGTTCCAGTTCATTAAATAATGTATAAGACAGTTTGCCCTTAAGAAAATCAAGCAGCTGTTCACTCAGTTTGCCTTCACGATAATTTTTTTGTTCAAGGAAAACAGTGACCGTATCAGGCACAGGTACCAGCTGCTTGCGGATCACTTTAGGTAAGGCGCGTAGCAACAGCGTTATTTTTTCACGGATCAGACCCGGCACTAACCAGTCAAATACAGCTTCATCCAGCTGATTAATCACTGCCAGAGGAAAAACCACAGTAACACCATCCAGTGCATGCCCCGGTAAAAAATGATATTCAAGTGGTAATTGCAGTTCACCACTCATAATATGAGCAGGATACAGTTCATCGGAAATATGATCGGCATCTTTTTTTAATAAATCCGCTTGTTTTAAATGCAGGTAATCGGCGTCTTTTTTTTCTATTTTTTTACGCCATTGTTCAAAAGCAGCTCGGGTATAGATAAAGCCTGCAGGCTGACTATGAGCAATACGCTGCTGGTAAAACTCAAAAATAGCCAGATCATCAACCAGTAAATCTTTACGCCGTGACTTATGTTCCAGATGCTCCAGTTCATTAATCAGAGCAAGATTGTACTTAGTCGATCCTGAAAAAAGATAATCATCATGAATCGATAGATTATCGTACAACATTAATTGTAATTTTATTGTTCCTGATCAAATTG
>JAHXIM010000296.1 GCA_025655635.1 gamma proteobacterium symbiont of Lucinoma myriamae
ATTTTTTAGGTGATTCCCTTGATAACATCAGATTGTTTTCTGATGACGCAAAAGATGATCTTGGCTTCCAGCTTGATAAAGTTCAGAACGGTGAAGAACCTGACAACTGGAAACCACTAAAGACAGTTAGTACTGGCGTAAGAGAGATACGAACGAAAGTATCTGACGGAATATATCGAACGGTTTATATTGCCAAGTTTGAAGAAGCTATTTACGTATTATATGCTTTTCAAAAGAAAGATAAAAAAACCGCTAAATCTGATATTGCTTTAGCAAAAAAACGGTTCAAAGAATTAACAGGTAAAAGACGATGAGTAATAAATTTAAAAGTGTTTTTGATGCCATTGCTGACACACCAGAAGAAGCATTGAATATGAAACTTCGAGCGCAACTGATGAATAAGATTATCAGCAAGATTGAGAAAAAAGGCTGGTCACAGACAACCGCTGCTGAAAAACTGGGTGTCACACAACCCAGAGTTTCCGATTTACAACGGGGTAAAATGTCAAAATTCAGCCTGGATATGCTGGTTAATATGCTGGCTTCTATTGGTGATGAAGTTGAAATCAGAATAAAAGAAGCAGCCTAAAAAAAGGATAATGAGTAAACACCATTATTTTTTAACCTGGTCAGCTGCTGCAGCAAGGTAAAATACCATTAAAAGGGTATAAGCTCCGGAGCTGGCCACCTTCAAAATACCATGATTTTTCTCGATGCGCAGCATGATTAGCAGTCTTTTGACTTTGTTTCTTCTTTTCCCCTTAATCAGAATCTTCTTCAGGCAATTTCATGAAGTCTTTTTCGAGGTATTTTTCAATAATTTCTGAATATATTACCCCGTAATGCTTTTAATATTTATTCTTTGATAGTTGTTCAAGCATATAACGGGCACGACTTGAAATATCAATCCGCTTAATGGTTTTGTTAAAATCCGTTTTTCGCTCTCTTCTTAACCGCCCAGCTCGTATTGCTCCCTTCAGTTTTTTCCATTGGTCTTTATTCAGATGTTATTCACACCAGGCATTGATCAACTCTGGTTCATTGTCCAGAGCTTTAAATGATTCTTCGGCTCTAAGGTTCTTTATACCGTATTCATCCACATCATCATAATAAGGAAAATAGAAGCCTTCTAGTTTCTTTTTGATCCATTCATTGGCGATCCAATAATCTTGTTTGTTGTTGATTTTAAATATTTCCCTTGCCATAATGTGACCCTTTATAATAAAGTTACCCCGTAACATTTATAATTATCTTACTATGCATTACCCCGTAACACAATAGATGGTAATTCAATTTGTTTCTATATATCCCCAGGTCTGTCCGAATAAAGGAACGTTTACGATTATTCCGTAATGAGTGGCTTGGCCTGTGGGTATATAGCTTAATATTTTTCTTTTGCTGTTGTAGCTATGGAATAACAATTAGTTTGAAAATTCTTAGTTTAACTTAATTTTCAGGCTGATTTTATGGAATGCGAGCTTTTTGCTTCTGTGCTTTTCCCAAAAAGAATTTATTCATTTTTTAAACTAATAAAAAAACACTAAAAATATGACCTAGCGCTTGTTTTTAACATTTAGATTACCAATATATGGTAATTTGGAGTTAGAAATAGTACAATTAGGACAAGATTACAGATAATATAATACCATTATAAATGAACGGTTATAGTTAGCTGGCAGGTCATTTACCATTATATCAATATAAACAGTAAGCAATTCCCTACAAGTGGTGTTAAAATGAGTAATAAAATAAAGAATCTGACAGTTCCGATCAATGAAAAAAAGTTGATTGATGAGCTTGAAGCAATAAAAAAAGAGTTTAAAATAAAAACCGATACAAAGGCTATAAAATTCTTAATCGGTTATTTTAGAGAAAGAGAAAATAATTATAATCAATTAATTAGTGAAAATAATAGACTTATATTAGAGTTGGATAAAGAGAGATTGATAAGAAAATCTTTTACTGACTCACTGAGTAATTATCTTCTTAATTAGTAATACAAAATCAAAAAAAGCTTATTTTATGAACCAAACCCCTTGTACTGTGGCCAATAGTATTCTGGAAACCGATCTTAATGTTGCTCTGCAACAAAACAAGCTCGACAAAATAAAAATTATGGAAACCGAGGAAGGTTTTTATATTATTGTGCGTTTAAAATGATCAAAATATAAAGACTGGTATCTAACGACTCGCAGAGAAAGAACTAAACCCAAATTATTTAAAGATTTAAACCGCCTGAATGATCATTTGAAGATCACTTATCCGACCAGTGGTTTTGAACTTTTTAGAAATCAGGAACTACCGCCCAAAAATATCAAATAGGTAAACATACACATACCAATATACGCTATCATGGTTTTATCTAAAGTCAGTTTTTGGAGACAAAACCATGATAGAATTTTTGGCATTAGCCCAACAATGTGCGCCGAAAGTCGCACCAACAACAATGGCACGAATTGTCAATGTTGAATCGAATTATAATCCTTATGCAATAGGTGTTGTAAATGGACATCTGACCAGACAACCCAAAAACCTGAATGAAGCGGTAGCCACAGTAAAAGCATTAGTAGCTAAAGATTGGAATTTTTCAGTTGGCCTGGCTCAAGTCAATCGCTACAATTTAACGAAATACAATGTCAGTTATGAGCAAGCGTTTGATCCTTGTACAAGCCTTAGAATCGGTTCTAAAATCCTTGAAAAATGTTTTGTCCGGGCAAAAAAGAGAACTGAAAACGCTCAAACCGCTTTAGAGTCTGCATTTTCTTGTTACTATTCCGGTAATTTTACTCGTGGCTTTATTCCAGACAGTCCCAACAAACCGAGTTATGTTCAAAAAGTCCTGGCAAGTGCTGATGTAGTACCGGCCATTCCCATTGTTTCCCATAATAAGCCTTCTAAAAACAAAAGAACTCATTCTGTTCGTGTGGTTCCTGCCGTTAAAATTACATCAGAACCAGTTTATGAACACTCATCAGTTTTACTTAAAAAAACAAATCCCTCTGAACAGAAAAAAAATAAGAGGGTTTTCAACCCTTTCATCCTTTGGCTGATTCACCCGAAAGTATTTATGGTCAGATGATGATTAAGAATGAATGGTATTTTGAATTTAAGATTGATTAGAATTTATAGCTCTGCATTCTCGGTCAATTAATCTTGAACCGATTGAGATCCCTTTTTCTTTGAACTGCCCTTCTGCCAGCTCCAAAACATAGGTTACTGGATTTACAGAAATATGATTAGTATTTGTTTCTGGTTCCATACTCTTTATGAGAATAATAGTAAACGTCAATTAAAACCCACCTTCACAATTAGTTTCAGTCAGGTCAGACTATGATCTTCAATTCGCAATCCGGAGATATAAATG
>JAHXIM010000104.1 GCA_025655635.1 gamma proteobacterium symbiont of Lucinoma myriamae
TCATTACGGTTAGTGAACCGCCCATTGCGGACCCGCATGATGGGTGGTGTGGGGGCTGTAGGAGAGAAACCTGTGGCTACCCGATTGATAAACAGCAGCGCAGCCCTAAATATCGCAATATTTTCTCTGCTGGTGTCTGTATTGCCATTCCTCCTGTTGAAGCCATTCCCGTCCCAACTGGCGCACCTAAAACAGGTTATATGATTGAGTCAATGGTCACTGCAATAGTACACAATATCGCTGATGAGCTAGCTGATGTTGAACCTTCAACTGAAGCGACATGGAATGCTATCTGTCTGGCTGATATGGGTAATACTGGCGCAGCTTTCGTTGCTATCCCGCAAATTCCACCTCGTAACCTTGCCTGGTTTAAGAAAGGTAAATGGTTACACCTGGCCAAGATCGGCTTTGAGAAGTACTTTATTCGTAAGATGAAGTCAGGTTCAAGTGAACCTATTTATGAAAAATATTTATTAAAAGCATTAGGTATCAATCGTCTAAAATAGGATAACAGCATTCAGTGCTAAGAGTTCAGCGCTCAGAAAATCAAAAGTAAAAGTACATATATTCCTGCTGCTTTTTCTCTGCCTCTTTCTGAACGCTTAGCACTTAAAGCTGAACGCTAATTTCAATCACTAATTCGATACACCTCAATCACATTAGGCAACTGTGTAATTCTATTCAGTGCCCGACTCAATTGTGCTATTCCTGCTATCTCTACTGATAGTCTCATTCTCGCTGAATAATCTGTTTTGTTTGTTGAAGTATTCACACTTAATACATTAATTTCTAAATTGGCCAAAATTGATGTGATGTCACGTAATAAACCTTGCCGATCCATTGCGATTAATTCTATCGTCACGGTATAACACTGATTGATTTCATGGTTCCACTCAACTTCTGTTAAGCGCTCACTATTTTCTTCTAATGCATGTTGTACATTATGGCAATCGCTGCGATGTATAGTAATCCCTCTGTTTTTGGTAATAAAGCCGATAATAGAATCACCGGGAACAGGCTTACAACATTGCGCAATTTGCGTAAGCACATTGTCTACGCCATAAATGGTTACATCGCCCGACCCCTGAGGTAATAATTCTATGGTTTGCTGAACCGGCTCTTCCCTTTGCTCTTTATGCTTATCATTATGACCACCCAGCTCCTGAATAGATGAAGCAATTTGACCTGTGGTAATTTCACCTCGACCAATTTCAGCAAATAAATGATCAGTTTTATCAAAGTGAAAATGTCGTGCCAGTTTTTCATGAGAAATATTTGAAATACCCAGTCGATGTAATTCTTTTTCCAGGATCTCACGACCGGCTAGTAAGTTTTGATCATAATTCTGTTGTTTAAACCAGTGTCTTACCTTGGCTCTGGCTCTGGAAGTTTTTAAATAGCCTAATTGTGGATTTAACCAGTCTCTACTCGGTGAACCATTTTTTGTTGTTAATATATGAACCTGCTCACCACTTTTTAACTCATGGGTTAAGGGAACCATTTTGCCATTCACTTTTGCCCCTCGACAACGAGCTCCAACTTCCGTATGAACATAAAAAGCAAAATCAAGAGGCGTTGCCCCCTGCGGCATATCAATAATTTCACCTTCAGGGGTCATTACATAAACACGATCCTGAAACACTTCAGATTTGAAGCGATCAATAAAGTCCCCGGCATTTTTTTCTTCATCTTTCCATTCTAATAATTGACGCAGCCAGGCAATCTTTTGTTCATAATGACCGCTTTGCTTGCCCCCTTCTTTGTAGCGCCAATGTGCAGCCACACCATACTCTGCATGTTTATGCATATCATAGGTACGAATCTGAATTTCCAGCGTTTTACCCTGAGGCCCGACAACAGCAGTATGAATGGATTGATAATTATTTTCTTTGGGCGTAGCAATGTAATCATCAAATTCATAGGGGATATGACGCCAAATGGTATGCACAACACCAAGCGCATGATAACAATCTTTTAATTTATCAACATGAATTCTGACAGCACGAAGATCATACAGTTGATGAAAACCAAGATTTTTACGCTGCATTTTTTTCCAGATACTATAAATATGTTTGGAACGTCCTGTCACTTCACCTTCAATATGATTTTTGCTTAAATTTTTCTGAATAACATGGACAACTTCATCAATATATTTATCTCTGTCAACTTTACGTTCGGCCAGATATTTGGCAATTTTTTTATAATTGTATTCATCAAGAAAACGAAAAGCCAAATCTTCAAGCTCCCATTTTAACTGCCAGATACCCAGACGATTGGCTAAGGGCGCATAAATTTCGGCAGTTTCACTGGCAATAATTTTTTGTTTTTTTGGTGACAATGAATCCAGAGTACGCATATTATGCAGTCGATCAGCTAATTTGATCATAACCACACGCACATCTTCAGCCATTGCTAATAATAATTTACGGAGGTTTTCTGCTTTTAAGCCTTCTTTTTTTATTGTGCCATGAATATCGGGTTTTAAATTGGCAAAGACTTTCATTTTTGTAACGCTATCAACCAGAGCCGCTACTTCTTTGCCGAATTTTTTTTCCAATTTAGCAAGAGAAACATCAGTATCTTCCACCACATCATGCAGAATACCTGCCATTAAAGATGGCGTGTCAAGATTAAGAGAGAGAAGAATTTCTGCTACAGAAATAACATGAAAAACATAAGGTTCGCCAGAGGCTCGTGTTTGTCCCTTATGTGCTTTGTTGGCAAATTCAAAGGCTTTATAGACAGAGTCAAGATCAACATGTTTATGATGTTTTTTTATTTTTTTTGCTAAAGCATTAAAACGCTCATGAGGAGTTTCTTGATTATCAGCAATTGCTTCGACATAAACCATATTTATTTACTTATTATCAAAAAAAAAATCATACATATTACCAGGATAGACAATATAGTTCTAAAATTTATTAATAATTCAGCTTAAATCTATCATTACAAATAATCAACGAAATTTTTCTGATTTACTTTAAATAGTTATACTTTTTGTGACTTATTTTTGAACCATAAAACAATTTTAATGACTAATAAGATAATTGGCGCACTATGCATCAGCAAATCAAAAATATCTAATGGTTTTACCAGCAGGCCTGCCAGCAGCATATTAATTTTTTCAATTAAATGCGGTTCTGCTCCTATGGGTGCAGTGCCCAATAATACAGCCATTATGATTAACATTGGAAAGGATAAATTGTCTAAAAGTCGAGCCATATAATTAATTCATTATGTTCTAATTAAATGTTGAGCTTAATAGATTTTTAATTTAATTAGTCAACCCTGAAAAACATGTTATCTATTTGAAATATAAGGAATTAATCCTTCTTTTGAGTGACCAGATCAACCAGAAATGTTA
>JAHXIM010000127.1 GCA_025655635.1 gamma proteobacterium symbiont of Lucinoma myriamae
AATTGTATTAAGCCTTGCAGGTCGACTTGAGTTGCACGAGACTGCTTAGCGCTCGTATGGCTATTATCTGTCTGCTTAGATGTTTTGTTGTTCCAAATGCTCATGCTTATCAGTTATGGTTGTAGTTATTTATTCCGTGTTATTTCTTTTGTATTATTTAAGGTACAGCAATATAGCTGAGTAATCTGGCAATAAAGTAATCACAGTCAATACCATTGGCTTCCGCTTCAAAGGATAGCAATAGACGATGGCGGAATATGTCAGGTACGACAGCCTGAATGTCGGAAGGTGCAACATAATCTTTACCTGCTAACCAGGCATGGGCACGGGCGCAGCGATCCAAAGCAATCGTCGCTCTTGGGCTGACGCCGTAATTAACCCAGTTAGCCAGTTCTTCATCATAGGGTGATGGATCACGAGTGGCTAAAATAATGGTTAATAAATATTCTTCAACTTCTTCGCTCATGTGAATATTGAGTATTTCATGACGTGCAGCAAAGAGTACCTGTTGTGATATGACAGGCTCAATATCTTCTGTGAGAGTACTCTCTGATGTATTTAATAGTTCTTCCTGAGCCTCTTTTCTATTGAGTTCTAAAATGGCTTTTTCAGCATCCTGATGTGGGTAATCGATACTGAGGTGCATTAAAAAACGATCGAGTTGCGCCTCTGGTAATGGATATGTCCCTTCCTGCTCAATGGGGTTTTGAGTGGCCATAACCATAAAAAGTTTGGGTAATTGATACGTTTCTCTACCTACGGTAATTTGTTGTTCAGCCATTGCTTCGAGTAATGCTGATTGTACTTTTGCCGGTGCACGGTTAATTTCATCAGAAAGTAACAGGTTGTGAAACAGGGGACCTTTTTGAAAATGAAAAGAGCCGTCCTGAGGGCGATAAATTTCTGTGCCGGTTAAATCAGCAGGTAGTAAATCAGGTGTAAACTGAACTCGATGAAAGTCTGCTTCAATCAGATTGCTTAATTCTTTAATGGCCTTGGTTTTTGCCAGACCGGGAGCACCTTCCACTAAAAGATGACCATCAGCTAACAGGGCAATAAAAAGTTTATTAACCAGTGCATCCTGACCGATAATTTTTTTGCTTAAACAATTTCTGGCGTGTATGATTTGTTGAAATAGGCTCATAATTTTGTGTTTTATTTTCTAATTAAAAATAGGGTGTTTTATCTGGTTAATATAGACAGAAAGAATAAATAAAAGTTCATGCTAATTCTTTGGCGATGGAGACAATTTTTTTCTCTTAAACAGCAGCTGCCAACGACTGCCGCCCAGCTGCTGCCACAGTACAGCGGAGCGAATACTGCTTAGTAACAGGGTTCGAATTTTATTGGCATTATCAGGATTATTCAGAATTTCAGGCTCACCTGAAACCATGATGCGAGAATTTAACTGACTGATGGTATCTGAATGAAGTCCACCCAAACTGGCGTAGATATTGGTATGATCTCTGCCAAAATGTTCAACCTGATTTTGTGCTTTTTCAATACCATCACTTAATTGTTTTAACATTGATGGATTTTTAAGTAATTTATTAGCCAAAAAAAGCACGCTGATGGAGTAACGAGTTAAATCAGTGTCTCTGGGGCTATCTAAATGACCTAGTTGCTGCTGAATAAGCTCCAGTCCATTTCGAATACCAGGAATACCTTGAAATATAGATAGGGTATTGTCGGGTTCGGTATTTAAAATTGCTTTGACGGCAATGTCCAGATAAAAGGCATCGATTTTTCCTGTGGTCGCTAATTGCTGCATCTGATGACAGTTCTGGAAAATTCCAGCCAATGCAATGGTGCGTTCTTCAAGGGATGTCAGGTGTTCTATTGTCAATCGGGTCGTTCTCTTTTATTATAACTAAAATGTTGTAATTTAATTAATAACACCGCCGCCAAGACAAATCTCATCTTGATAAAAGACCACAGATTGTCCTGGTGTGACGGCAAATTGTGGTGCGTCGAATTCTACCACACAATGCGTATGATTTTCTGTGTTATTGTTCGTGCTTTGTACGCAAGATGTATCAATTGATGTAATGGTGCAAGTCTGGTCTGGCTGACGATAGCGTGTTTTAGCCATGCACTGAAATGGTGGCTCTGGTGCCTTACCACTGACCCAATGAAGCTTAGAAGCTGTCAGGCTGTTGCTATACAGTAAAGGATGGTCTTTTCCCTGAACCACAATTAGTTGATTTTTTTGCAGATCTTTTTGTGCTGCAAACCAGGGTTGACCTGACTTTTGTGAAGAGCTGCTGCTATCTGATTTACGCCCGCCAATACCAAGACCTTTACGCTGCCCCAGAGTGTGATACATCAGTCCCTGATGCTGACCAACCACTTCACCTTCAGGAGTTACCATGTCACCGGGCTTTGCCGGCAGGTATTGACTGAGAAATTTTGTAAAATCACGCTCACCAATAAAGCAAATACCTGTTGAATTTTTTTTGTCCCAGGTTGCTAAGTGAAACTTTTCTGCCAGATGACGTACTTCCGATTTATCCAGTTCACCCACGGGAAATAGTGTCCTGGAAAGCGGGTATTGCCCCAGAGTGTAGAGAAAATAGCTTTGATCTTTATTATTGTCTTTGCCTTTTAAAAGATAAAATTGACCGTTTTCTTCTTTTACACGAGCATAGTGTCCTGTGGCGATTTTGTCTGCACCCTGAGCCAAAGCATAGTCCAGAAAGACTTTAAATTTAATTTCTTTATTACAGAGAATATCCGGGTTAGGTGTACGACCGGCTTTGTATTCGGATAAAAAGTAGGAAAATACATTATCCCAGTACTCAGGGGCAAAATTAACTCCATGAAAAGGAATGTCCAGCTCTGCAGCAATGCTTTGTGCATCAGCAAAATCTTCTTCGGCAGGACAATAGCCATCATCATCATCGTCCTCATTCCAGTTTTTCATAAAGATTGCGGACACATCCAATCCCTGCTGTTTTAATAATAAAGCAGTGACAGATGAATCAACGCCTCCAGAAAGACCAACCACTATGGATGAGGCTTTCTTTGCTTGAGAGTTTGTTTTAGCAGTTGTTTGAGTGTTTATTTGTGTATCTGTTTGTATTGTCATTCGGGAGACCAGCCGGAGCGCCATTGTGATAATGGAATAATATGGGGGCGTTTACCATTATCTTCAAACCATGAATCGACAGCATATTGAGACCCAGTGTCTTTTTCTCTCATGGCCGCAGAACTATGGGGCCAGCCAAAAATAAAAAAACCACGATTGACATGATTCATGGGTTCATGCCATTTTAATCCTAAAAAACGCAGTAGCCCATGCAACGACATAATATCCAGCACCAAACTTCTCATAATTGAACTGTTTTTCTCTAGGCTGGAGC
>JAHXIM010000404.1 GCA_025655635.1 gamma proteobacterium symbiont of Lucinoma myriamae
ACAACTTGCAAATCAAATTCAATTTGATTTGGTTCATGATGAGCCGGAAACGAAACATGACTCATCGACTAATGGTTTGATTAATTATTATAAACGCTATCGCAGTATTGAAGGCAACAAGTTGCTCAGTTGTGATAATAACTGGAGTTCATTGCAGGATATAATGGAAAGAGAATTTGAATAAGCTTTATCCCGGTATTAATCCAGATAGAGAATGTATAAATAGGGTCTTCTTACTTACAGATAATGGTTCAGTTCGAGAAAATGCGACTAAGCAACTTCGTAAACTGGCTAAAGATCTGAGTGATAAAACGGGTTATATTATTCATCCGGTTTCCCTTAAACATGCTGATCGGATTGCTGCAGAAAAATTGGCTGGAAAACCAGCTGAGATATTCCAGCAATTCATGAGGAAACAGCTTTCTGAAGGTGAATCTGAATTTGTACTATTACCACTATTTTTTGGTGAGAGTAAATCCCTGACTTCATTTGTTTCAGATGAAGTCGATTTACTAAAACAACAATTTGGTGATTTTAAATTTGATATTGCAGAAGTCATTTATCCATTACCGGCAGGAGAAGAGCTGCTCACTAAGATCATTTATGAACATATACAAACGACGACAAACCGAAAGAGTTTGCCAATGGATAATATTGTTCTTGTCGATCATGGCTCTCCTAATCCTCAAGTGACTGAAGTGCGTAAGCATCTGGCTAAAACGGTACAAAAAAAACTACCAGAAGATTGTTTATTAGCGCAGGCAGTCATGGAACGACGTGATGATAAACAATACGATTTCAATGGTGTTTTGCTCAGAGACTGGCTGTTAAAGAAAGTCAGTGAGGGTGAAAGCAGTGCTGTTGTGATTTTGATGTTCTTTTTGCCTGGACGACATGCAGGAGAAGGTGGTGATATTGTTGAAATCTGCCACTCTGTGATGGCTGAGCATCCGGGGTTTAAAATTAGCATCAGCCCGTTGATCACTGAGCATTCCGAGTTTCTATCGCTTTTGCAGAAACGATTAAACAATATGATTTAAAAATCTTTGCGCTACTTATTAAAAATGACTGCAGAGCAAAAACTCTGCGCTGAGACATCTCACTATAATGTGTTTTTAGTGGCATGCTTATTCCATGAGTTGTGTGCGATCCACGACCTGGGCTGATAATAAACTTAAATTCCTAGCCTTACTTTTAGCATTGAAAAATAGCATTGAATTCTATACTCTTTACGTAATATGCAGGCTTTATGATAGGATTTAAAAACCGGAAAATTAGTGCCAGTCAAACTATGCAAATTAAAAAATACAGCATCCCAGAATCAACTTTGGTCTATAAACCCAATTCCCCTTTTATGGCCAGGGTAATATCCACTACCGAACTTACTGAAGCCGATAGCTGCGATGAGGTACGCAATATCATTTTGGATGTAAGCGGTAGTGGCATCCACTACATAGAGGGCCAGTCGGTAGGAATTATCCCGCGAGGAGAAAGAGAGACGGGCAAACCACACAAAGCACGCCTCTATTCCATTGCCTCGGCACGAACCGGTGATGACGGCAGCTCAACTACTGCTACCATCTGTGTAAAACGGGTTTTCAGCAAAGATAAAAGCACGGGTGTCAGGATTCCAGGAGTCGCATCTAACTATCTATGTGATCTAAATCCTGGCGACTCTGTAGCACTCATTGGTCCAAATGGGCGTCGATTTTTGTTACCCGATGATGATTCCACAGATCTGATTTTGATCGCAGTAGGCACAGGCATTGCACCGTTTCGTGCCTTTATACGACATATCTTTCTGGAAAAAGGCTTTTGGAATGGTCGTATCCGTCTCTTCTATGGTATTAAAAATGCAATGGAGGCACTGTTTCTCAACAATAAAAACGACGATATTGGTCAGTATATGACCCAGGAGACCTTTGAAGCTTTTCGCGCCTTGTCCCGGGTACATAACGAAGATGAAGAAAAGGGGTATGTGCAACACAAACTCGCCGAACACAAACAAGAGGTTTGGGATATGATCTGCGCTGGAAATTTTGCCGTTTATATTTGTGGGTTAAAGGGTATGGAGAAAGGCGTAGATGAGGTTTTTTCTACCCTGGCCGAGCAGCAAGAGTTGGATTGGCCTGCTATGAAAACAGAATTTATTAAAAACGGTCAGTGGAATACTGAAGTCTATTAACCGGTTAAACTTCTCATAAATAGGATCTAACAAAATCGAGAAGGGGCGTCATGTTAATCTATGCATAAAGGTCGACAAGAGCAATTCCTCAACTGAAGAAAAATGACAGCTAAAGGGTGTTTCAAAATACTCTAATAGTGATGGTTTTCAGAAAAATTACTAAATTTTAGTCACTGACTTCAATTCTCAATTATCCGCTATCTGGAACTTTAATTATGAGATAAATTAACTTTCTGATTATATTAGAATTTTGTAATGACATTACTACAAAATAAGGAACATTAATTAGTAAGCATCTGGAAATAGCTGTTTATTTTTTACCCCCTTCTTTAGAAGAGGGGTAAATACAGAATAAATGGATAGATATTAATTAATAAAACCATCCCCTGAGCCATTTTTGTTCATGGGGCCGGGGCCGCCGGATACTTCAGTAAAAGCTTTTAAATAAGCATTGGGTGTTGAAAATAATTGGCCAAAACCATGTTTGCCAAACATTTTTAAATCATAGAAGTAAGAAGCAATTCTAAAACGAGCATGCAGGGCTATAATTTTATTATCGTCAACCATAATCTCGTAAGGTAAATAGGCTGTTCTTTTAAGTGGAAAAGAATCAATTACATCCATTGTTTTTTTAGTATTTAATGCTTCATTTCCGGATGTTTTTTCGTCCATTGAAACGCCAAAAACAACCTGGTTTTTACCTGGAATTTTAATTTCATATACTTTTGAAATACCATTGTCTGGTTCATTAAAGCCTTTAGTTAATGCAGCAATAGCTTCATCGTGGGTATCGTATTCAGGTAATTCATAGAATGAATCAAAGTCTTCCAGACCAAAGCTGTATTTATAGCGCTTTAATTTTCCCGCAGTTAAGCCTTGGCCGCCAAAAAATTGTTCAAAGCCGAAATTTTGCTTCATTTGACTCAATATAGGCGTCATGTCGACCTCTTGCAGGCGAAAAGCATGCTGCATATAAACAGGGTTGGTATAAGCAATTTGAATTTTGTCATTAATGTTGGTCAGACTAATACGTTGAGATGCTGCAAAACCACCATAATGTGATTTAGAAGCTAATGATTTTAATGTCTCGCTAGAGATGATATAGATATGAGCTTGGTCATAGGGCGAGTACTCAGAGACAATCGAAAAAGGAGATTCAAGAATTTGCTTTGCTA
>JAHXIM010000547.1 GCA_025655635.1 gamma proteobacterium symbiont of Lucinoma myriamae
TGAGGGGCTGTTAGGGTTAGTTGCGTCATGTGCTAATCTTGATCCCTATTTATATAAAAATCAAGCACTTTCATTGATCACGGGTATAAACACAATAATAAATGATAATTGTAACGAACCTTGTAATAGCTTATATTTCATATTTACTTATTATTTATAGGAATTTACTCACTATAATCTATTTTTATCACGGAGCAAACATCTGCCAGGCAAAAGTGAGCCACACGCCTGGCTGTTCGCTAAGCATCTTTATTTATTGGGATGTATCCTGAATATTATCAACTGTATTTTATATCTTGGGTAATTATTTACTAACCATATGATTTTATTGAATTAATTACATAAATAAAATGAAGGCCTGATACCAGGAATTATTTAGACTTAAATAATGAAA
Organism: gamma proteobacterium symbiont of Lucinoma myriamae; assembly: GCA_025655635.1. GTDB lineage: Bacteria > Pseudomonadota > Gammaproteobacteria > GRL18 > GRL18 > GRL18. Next base: position 395 of record JAHXIM010000547.1, read on the forward strand.
AATATTATTGAAATTCTCATATTTTTCCTATATTTTATCTACTCAATATTAGTCAGACAATAAGCCATACAGGCCATTATTCTCTTGTTTTTAACACTTTTTTTTCTGTTATGATAAACCAGTGCTATATTAGGTATCGGCTATTGAAAATAGTCTTTCTTTTAATCATTAACTTAGGAATACAGGTGCAAATCCCTTTTCGATGCGACTCTGCTATTCATAGACCCTGCTGCCAGTGATCTTTTCACGTCTATTTATTATTTTCCTGCTGTTCATCACCATGATGATAAGCACATCAGCACCTTATGCTGATAATATTCGAGCTAAAGAATATTACGTAAAAGCCGCTTTTTTATATAACTTTGCACGCTTAACGGAATGGCCGGAAAAAATATTTTCAAGCACTGAAGAACCTATCCGAATTTGCCTGATGGGTGATGACTTGTTTGGCAATGCATTGCGCACCTTACACAATAAAAAAGTTAACAATCAACCCTTAGTCATTCAACGCGATGTAAAAGAAAATAATCTGTCACACTGCCATATTTTATTTATAGGCCAATCTGAAAAAAATAACATTCATAGGATAATCAATAAGCTCCAACACCTTGCCATTTTAACCGTGAGTGAGTTACCCGGTTTTGCTCAGCAAAATGGCCATATTCGTTTATTCTTAAACAAGGATAAAACGCTCAGCCTGGAAGTCAATCTAAACGCTATTAATCAAGCCGATTTAAAAATAAGTTCCCGGATACTCACATTGGCAAAAATTGTGTCCTCTGATGAGGCACTAAAGCCATGATAAATTTTTCATTTAAAAAACTATCGATAAAAAGAAAGCTGATCACCACCATCATGGGTATTAGTACCTTGATGCTATTGTCCAGTTTAAGTATTTTTATGAGCAGTGAATTAATTAGTTTGAAAAAAACGATGTTAGAAGATTTATCTACGTTAGCTGATCTCGTGGGCAAGAATAGCGAAGGGGCCATCATGTTCCTGGATAACAAGGCTGCCGGTGAAAATTTACTGGCATTGAAAGCAAAGCCCCATATTATCAGCACTTATTTATTTAATAATGCTGGTCAGTTATTTGCCCACTATAATCGCAATGCAAATACAATTATAGAAACAAAACTGCCCCAAAGTATTAATTTATTAAGTAACTACCAAACAGAAGTTCATTTCTATCTCAATGATAATATACATCTCATCAAGCGTATTATTTTTGAACAGGATAAAACACTTCTGGGTTTTATCTATATTCAATCTGACAGAGATATCTACTGGCAACGGGTTTCAGAATACATTTATACGATTATCATCATACTAAGTTTTGCTCTACTATTGACGCTAGCCCTGGCTTATCGAGCACAAAAAATATTTACTGCACCCATTTTCAAATTGTTAACATCCATGAAGACTGTTTCTTCAAGCCACAATTATTCCATGACACTGAAAACCGATCACAATGACGAATTTGGTGAATTAATCAGTGGTTATAATGATATGCTGAGTCAATTAGATGAACAACATCAGCTCACTAAAAATTACCAGCAGGATCTTGAAAAACGAGTAGAAGAACGAACAATACAATTAAAAAAAGCACGTGACGAAGCATTATCTGCCAGCAGTACAAAAAGTATTTTTCTGGCAAACATGTCACATGAAATTAGAACACCCATGAATGCTATCCTGGGTTATACTCAGTTATTACAACAAGGTGATCTGGATAAAGAACAGCAACGAAAATTATCCATTATTGATAATAGTGGTAATCATTTATTATCACTAATCAATGATATTCTTGAGTTGTCAAAAATCGAAGCCGGTTCACTGGCATTATCGATCAGTGATTTTGATTTAGTTGAATTAGTTCAGGGCATAGAAAATATGTTCAAAATCCGCTGCGATCAAAAGAAACTCCATTGGGAAATGTTCTGTTTTAGTGACCACCCCATTTTAGTACAAGGTGATCAGGGTAAACTTCGTCAGATTTTAATTAACCTTATCGGCAATGCCTGTAAGTTTACCGATCATGGTGAAATACTCTTCAAAATTGAGCAAACTGACGATAATCTATATAAATTTACGGTTAAGGATACCGGTATAGGTATTGAAGAAGAAGCATTATCACGTATTTTTGATGCTTTTCATCAGGAAAAACAGGGAGAACTTAAAGGCGGCACAGGCTTAGGTCTCAATATTACCCAACGGCATATCCAGCTGTTATCCGGCGAATTACAGGTTAAGTCAACTGTTAATCAGGGCTCTGAATTCTTCTTTACTATTGAGCTATTACCTGCCAGCAAGTCATTTATCTTTAGTGAAGCAACACCTGACAGCATGTATACTCTCAAACCCGGCACTCATTTATCAGCCCTTGTTGTTGACGATATAAAAGATAATACCGATCTATTAAGCAGTATTTTGACCCGGATTGGTTTTAGTGTATCTGCTGCTGAAAATGGTCAGGTGGCGTTAGATAAAATTGCAGAAAAATGCCCTGATATCGTTTTTATGGATATCAGGATGCCTGTAATGAACGGAATTGAGGCTATTGGCCATATCCGACAAAAATATTCTTCAGAGCAGCTTAAATGTGTTGCTGTTTCTGCATCCGGTTTAAAACATAATGTTCAATATTTTATAGATGAAGGTTATGATTTATTTATATCAAAACCATTTCGCTTTGATACGATTTTTAATGCCATTACAGAAACACTTAATGTTGAATTGCAGGCACTTAAAGATAACAGGAAACCCATCGAACAAGCTCAATTAAATATCACTAAGCAGACAGCTGTTAAATTTGATAAACAATTTATTCAAGAGTTGCGTCAGGCAGCTGAGTACGGACAGTTAACCAAGTTGAGTGAACTATTAACACGCTTAAGTAGTCAGCCCTGAAAAACATATTATCTATTTGAAATGTAAGGAATTATCCCTATTTTTGAGTGACCA
>JAHXIM010000499.1 GCA_025655635.1 gamma proteobacterium symbiont of Lucinoma myriamae
ATGTTCGTTTCTGTCCCATTTTGACACCTCAATAATTGATAGTTATTATCTCTTATTAAAGTATCCAGTTCTATTAGACCACAACAAACACTACTGATATTTAGAGGGTGTAGAAGCCATAAAGCTGTACAAATTAATGCTATTATTTGAGTGGATATATTCCTTTTTTTCTTAAGGTCGATGTTGATTAGTTGAGATGCGAGAAAAGAACTGAGTATGTAGACACATATGCCAGTTAATAAATGAAGAATGACGTTAACTAACTTGAAATAAAAGGGATTAAGCCCGGAGTAATAATAGTTAAGTGCAAAACTAATCACTGAAACGGGACGTTTTAACGGCCCTGCCACCCCTGATTTAGCGGCCTCAGTTAATGTTTCATAAGTGATTGAACTAATTCTTATAGCACTTTCATCGATGATATTACTCTTATCATCTAAAATAAAATCGCCATAAAGGCCAGGGAAATATAAGATAAATGTGGATAATAGCAGTATAAATAATATTTTATTATGAGAGCTTATTGAGATCATAGATAAACCATAGGAATTATTATATTCACCTGATTTTACTGTCTGGTAATTTTGATACATTTATTTGAATATTTTTTTAAATTTTCCTAAATATTCTCTAAGTGTCACCCTTTTTAGAGGGGTATCTTCAAGTAATTCTTCAATGGTCACAATAGTTTGTTGTGCGCTGTTATATTGTTCAGCCATATACTGAGATTGTAATATAATAAAGTAAAAATCAATATTTGTAATTTTTTTTCTTGATTCATATTCTTGTAATGTTTTTAATACTGCTTCCCAGTTTCCTTCGTGTTGATATGTTTTAGCTTTAATTACGGTGAGTAATTCGGTCAATGTACTTTGTGTGATTTTGGTGTTTGATAAGAGTGCATCTATAATTTGACGAAGATCAGAATAAGAGGTTAATTTACATGTATTGTCATTAATACAATAAAAAATTGCGTAAACAGCGGCATCTAATGCACGATCAATTTCACCTTTTTTTAATACTGACAGATAAATAGATTTTGCTGGTATTTTAAATTCAGGGCGTAAGTTACTTGCATATATTTGGTATAAAAGTAGAGAAATATTTTTGGGATCTGTCTGTATTGCTTCAGAAAGTGTTGATGAAGCTTTATCATAATAGTGATGATTAAAAAAATAATTAATAGACTTTAATATTGCTCTTTTTGAATCAGGATGAAATTTCATCTGATATGCTGAGAGACTTTGAGCTGATGAAAAGGCATTTGAGGTTTTATAGAGTACATTAATAGTTATAATTACATACAATAACAGACAGGTTGCTGTCAGAAGTTTTAAAGCAGGCGTTTTTATTCTATTCCATGCCGCTAGAGTATAATAAGTGAAGATAAAGTACAGTCCAAAAGATGGCAGGTAATTCCTATGATCAAAATAAAGTTCGAGTCGAATTGCTGTTGATTCCAGAAGGTGGCCACCGAAGAACCAAAAAATACCAAAAAATAAATAAGGTTGTTTTCTTTTAGTGATATAGCTGCCTATAAGCAGACCTATTATCAGTAAATATGACAAAATAACTGTATTGTTTAGCCAGCTACGGTAAATATTTATATCATCATAAATGAGGCCGTATTGACCATATGAAGGCAGTATTATTTTGACCATATACTCAACTAAGATAACCATCTGGTTAACTAAGCGTTCTTCTGATGAGAATGGATAAAAAGTGGCGGCAGAATAACTTAGTCGGTTATTTAGCAATAGATAGATTATTAGCAAAAACAAAGGAAGCCAGAGAAAAATAACTTTCCATATTTTCCAATAATTATTTGTCACTTTATGTGAAAAAAAAGCGGATTCAAGCACAATAAGGTAAACACAAAGTAAAATGCCATTTTCTTTGCTGGCAATACTTGCGCCAAGAGACAGACTTATGAAGAAAGAAAGGTAAATATATTGTTTTAATGAATAATTGTTTTTTTGTGAGTGTATTCGAAAATAAATATAAGTGGCACAACCCGTTAAGGTAAAAAATATTGCCAGCAGATTCATCCTTTGGATGACATAAAATACTGAGAATATATGAATAGGGGCAAAAAGCCATAATCCAAAAACAAATAATGCAGCAATCAGGCTTTTCTGTTTATTAAAGTTTAGACTAAAAAGTTGAAAGCTTATCCAGTAAATTATTATTGCATTGCATAAATGAATAATGAGATTGATGAGCTTAAAATAAAAAGGATTAGGCCAGGAATCAGCCTGCAATGCAAAGGTAAACATAGAAAGAAAGCGTTTACCAGATGATGAAAATTGGAAAAAAGTATAATCAATAAAAGAACTAAGTGTTTTTATAGTAGATAAACTTTCTAAATGCACATAATCGTCCAGTTCAAACGTACCATATAATGCAGAATATATCATAATGATATAAAGTGCAGTCAAGGTACCAATAGTCAATAAAGACAGGAGCTGGATTTTATTTAATAGGTTTAACTTATTATTTGTATTCATTCATAGACAGGTATGAAAAATAGAAAGTAGGGTAAAATAAAAAGACCTCATATATCTTAAGATATATGAGGTCTTTTTTTGTAGTAACTGAGAGTAATTTTATTTACTGGCAGTTCTTAGGACGAACAGCTTTTGAAAGTCCACTACAAGACCAAGTAAATGTACCTAAATTAGTATCATATGCCATAGTCATAGTTTTGCCCTGGATTTGAGGTGCGATGCCTGCTGATTTATACGTTGCCGTATATATAGCTGTTGCAGCACCAGTAACTGAAGCAACATATTTACCTGATGATACAGCACTAAGGTCAGTCAAAGTAGCAACAGCACCTTTGTCCTGATAATACTCAGCTAGAGGAGCTTTTAAACCTGAAAGTAGAACAGATGCTTCAGTCGCCTGAGATCTGGCAATATAATCTTTATAAGCTGGGATAGCAACTGCTGCCAAAATACCAATAATTGCAACAACAATCATTAATTCGATAAGTGTAAAACCTTGTTGATTTCTCTTCATTTTGAAACTCCATTAGTTTAGGAATAATTATATTTACTTCTTGTTTTACTATAAAGCATTTAATATGCCAGTTATTCTCTTGACTGTAAAATCAATAACTTATGAGGTGTTTCTTCAGGAGTTTATTTGAAATGTTATTATAAGACGAGATATATTGTCATTAGTTGACAAAATGTTATTTCAATCCAGGGCTAAATTCCATGGATTGACTAGAATATAGCCAAGTGATGTCCCATTTGTTTTATTGATCACTATAACGGCATCTTTATTTGAGCATTGCACTGGTAAAAGCATAAGTTGTTGAGAACCTATTTGAT
>JAHXIM010000345.1 GCA_025655635.1 gamma proteobacterium symbiont of Lucinoma myriamae
TTCATTACGGTTAGTGAACCGCCCATTGCGGACCCGCATGATGGGTGGTGTGGGGGCTGTAGGAGAGAAACCTGTGGCTACCCGATTATGACCTTATTTGCTTTTACGCTCATTTATCTCATTATTCCGAATACTCGCGTTACTTTTTTTCATGCATTCGTTGGAGGTATTACCGCCACTTTGTTTTTTGAACTGGCTAAGAGAGGTTTTGCATTATATGTGAGTCATAATACGACTTACACGAGTCTCTATGGTGCTTTGGCAACAGTGCCTATATTTTTAATCTGGATATATATTTCCTGGCTGGTGACTTTGCTAGGGGCTGTAACCACTCGTTCGATGATATTATTTGATTTTTCATTAAGCCAAAGTTCTTATTCTTCACATCGCTTTCTCTCTGCGTTTCATATACTAAGGGTTTTATCAAAAGCCTCTCAAAATGGCCAGGCATTGACGGCTGAGCATTTTTATAAAGATTCTTTTTTACATGATGAAAAAAATGTTGATGAAATTTTATCTAAATTAGAAGAGCTAGACTGGATACTTAAGACTGAAAATGAGCTTTGGGCACTGGCCAAAGATCTGGATAATGTGACTTTATGGGATTTATATCAAAAATTACCTTATTCTTTACCTAAACTCGATACAGAGGAACCTTTATCCTCTATCATAGGTCAAAGCAATAAGGTTTTGGCTCAAGAGCTTGATTTTCCCATAAAAACAATATTTTCACGCTATGATTAAATGTTAATTATTTTTAAGATACAAAATGAACTCTGAAAATGAGTTAAAAGAGACTATATGAACAATAAAATTACGCGCGGTATACTATTATTAATTTCCTTATTTTTTTTATCCTCAACGGTATCAGCAGTTGATTTCTCCTTTACTGATACGGAAGGTGAAGCGCATAAGTTATCTCAATATAATGGTAAATGGGTGCTGGTGAATTTTTGGGCAACCTGGTGTCCGCCTTGTCGTAAAGAAATTCCTGATTTATCCGACTTTCATTTAGAACATGATGATGCGGTAGTTATTGGTGTCAATTATGAGCCGAGTCTTAAAGATGAACGTTTGAAAAAGTTTATTGCTCTTTATCTGGTTACTTATCCAGTCACTCGAGTGAATGATGAGATCATTAAAGTATTGGGAGAACCTCGCGGTTTGCCGACATCAATTTTAATTGACCCTCAGGGTAATATTGCCAGGAGGATATCAGGAATGGTTGATGAGAGACGGTTAAATAAAATTATTGAACAATACAAAAGTAAAATGGCACAGGGGAAATAAAATTGCTTAAAGTTGAATGTATGAAAGAAGATAAAGCCCATCACATCAATTTTGTTAATGGCTTTATCAGTCTCTTTTTATTATTGGCATTGACGTCACTCTCTTATGCCGCACCAACAAAAAATGCAGAAGAGCATTTTTTTGATTCGACTTTTGGTGATTTTTCGGAAGAGCTGGATAATGCAAAGGAGCAGGGTAAGCAAGGTATTTTAGTTTTTTTTGAGATGGATGACTGTCCTTTTTGTCATTGGATGAAAAGCAATGTATTAAATCAAAAAGAAGTACAAGCTTATTTTAAAAAGAACTTTCTGATTTTTTCAGTGGATATAGAAGGGGATGTTGAAATCACAAATTTTAAAGGTGAAACGATGACGCAAAAAGATTTTTCATTTAAAGAAAATCGTGTCAGAGCAACACCTGTGTTAGCATTCTTTGATCTTGATGGAAAACGTGTCATGCGCTTTACCGGAAGAACTTCCAGTGCAGATGAGTTTCTTCTATTAGGGAAATTTGTTGCTGATAAAGAATATAATAATACTAAATTTTCAAAATATAAGCGCTTACATAAGAAATAAGTTAATTTTACATTGAATGTGTAGTCAATGTATTGATTTAAAATGTGGTAGATAAATATAAAATGAGTAAACTTTTATCCTGGGGGGGATGTTGTTTCAGCTTGTATCTGCAGTGCTTAACAATCACAGCTTTTGCTGATGAGCCGATACCGGAGCCTTTAACTCTTCAATATGCTTTGTCTAAAGCGGCATTAATTGAATCACCTGAAATGATGAGCTATTCTGCGCAAAGACAAATGGCGCTTGCAGAGCAGGATTTAGCCATTTCAGAATTAGGTGTTTTTGCCGAGATTAATGGTCGTCTACGCTATGTAGAACCTTCTGCTATTGTTCCTGCCAGTGAAACTAATGATAGTAAAATAAGCCTCGATATTTATAAGCGCCTTTATGATTTTGGCCGCAGCAGTGTAAATATAGAAGCGAGTAACAAAAATCTGGCATCAGTAGATGCTTTGTATACTGACTACGTTTCGAAGCGAACGGTGGCTATACTGCAAGCTTATGTCAATGTATTACTGGCTGATGCTATCTACGATCATGCCAATGAAGCAATGGCCGTTGATTATGTCACACTTGATAAAGTACGTTCTCGATTTGAATTAAAACAAATCTCTGATATTGAATTACTGGCAATTGATAACAAGTACCGTAAAACTCGTAGAGATCGTAATCAGGCGCTCAAGCGACCAGCGAATTACCCGACAGCATTTGGCGCAATTGATCAGTCCTGGTCAATTGTCAGATAAATTGGATATGCCCGATTTTAAAAAAATGCATTATTTATCGATTACCAGAGAGTTGCCTGAAGTTGAAGAGCTTTATGAAACAGCTTATCAGAATAATCCCCGTTTAATATCCAAAAATCATAAGCTTGATGCTACCCGTTTTAAGTTAGATGCCTACCAGGCTGAAAAATACCCTGTGATTAGCGCTCGTCTGCAGGCTGCGGATTATGCCCGGGAAATGGGCAGTTCAGATAAATATCGTGCTGGAATTGAATTTAAAATCCCGCTCTATCAGGCAGGACAGGAAAATGCCAAAATTAAACGTACCGCAGGTAAAATAATACAATTAAAAGCTGACAGGCTGATAATTAAACGTGAATTAGAACAACAGATATTAGAGCTCTGGCTTAAGATCAGTAACTTGAAACAGCAGTTTTCTGATCCTGATTTTACTATGGAATACCGGGATCTCTATCTTGAGCGAAGTCGGGCATAGAGGTGACCAGTGATCTGGGTGATGCAATGGTCGAACTCAGTCAGGCACAGCTCTTTAAAATACAAACTGTTTTTGAACTGGCTGTTTGCTGGGCTAAACTTGATTCCTTACTTGGTAATTTAATAACTTATGATGAATAGAATAACAATGAATCTGCTGACACAAAAAATAATAAATAAGCCTTTTAATCACAATGCTGTAAATTGGCTTATAAGCATTGTTTTTC
>JAHXIM010000113.1 GCA_025655635.1 gamma proteobacterium symbiont of Lucinoma myriamae
CGACCAGAAAATCTGTGCTTATTATAACATTTCTGGTCGATCTGGTCACTCAAAAATAGGGATAATTCCTTACATTTCAAATAGATAATATGTTTTTCAGGGCTGACTATTTAAAGCTTAATAAAAATGGAGCGGGTAGCGGGAATCGGACCCGCATCATCAGCTTGGAAGGCTGAGGTTCTACCATTGTACCATACCCGCAAAACACTCTTGTTTAGACTGTTTTAGACATTCTGTTCTCAAGAGTATTTTAAAGTAAAAAAAACGCTTTATCTTCTTTTATAAATATTTTTATAAATAGTGGTCAAGCGTTTCTTGTTACTGATATTCTATATCTGCTCTTTCTATATCTTTATAACTAAGAAAAAGAGTGGTGGAGGGGGGAGGATTCGAACCTCCGAAGGCAGAGCCAGCAGATTTACAGTCTGCCCCCTTTGGCCGCTCGGGAACCCCTCCAGTACCTCAGAAAGGTCGCTATTATTGGTTAATTTGCTTTATCTGTCAAGGCCTTCTTTAAAATATTTTATGTTTTTTACTATTTGTTCTTAAAAACGTCTCTTGCTGCTTTTAATTGGCATTATTTTTATTTTTTTTAAAAATTAAATAATATATTTTCCGGGAATAGCATAGATGATGATGCTGGTGTTTAGTGTGATATAGCAAAATAATAAATATAAATTTATCGATCAAATATCTCCAGAATACCAGCAATATGATTATCCTGATCGGCAACAATCAGTGCCTTGATCTTTTTTTCGATCATCAATGATTCTGCATCAACCAGCATCGTATCCGGTGTAATACTTATGGGATTATCAGTCATTATTTCAGCAATATTTGCCTGATTCATATCAATTTGCTTAACTAAGGCGCGCCGTAAATCACCATCAGTCACAATGCCTTTAATCTGTTTATGCTCTACAATAACAACCAGGCCCAGTCGTCCTTCACTAATGGCAAGCACTGCTTCTCTTAAGGGTGTATCACTATTAATAACGGGTAAGTTCTTGATATGCATCACATCGGATACTTTGGTCAATAAGCGTTTACCCAGACTGCCTCCCGGGTGATAACGAGCAAAGTCTTCTGCCTGGAATTTACGTTCTTTAATCAGGGCAACGGCTAAAGCATCTCCCATTCCCATCGTCGCCAGTGTTGATGTTGTTGGTGCAAGATTATTAGGACAGACCTCGCGCTCTACTTTGACACTTAAGTTAACATCTGAATGTTGAGCCATAGTTGAGTCAACATTGCCCACAATAGAGATGATTTTGTTGCCAAAGTGCTTCAGCGAAGGCAGCAGATTTATAATTTCTTGTGTTTCACCGCTATAGGAAATTAAAATCAGCAGATCTTCACGCATCAGCATACCCAGATCACCATGAAATGCTTCTGCTGGGTGCATAAAAAAACTGGGTGTTCCTGTGGAGGCAAATGTGGCTGTTATTTTTTGACCGACCAGACCTGATTTTCCCATACCACACACAACCACTCGTCCTTTTGTCTGCATAATCAAGTGGACTGCCCTGGCAAATTCATCACCCAGCTCTTCTGACATATTGATCAGCGCTTTGGCTTGTTCAGTCAGGGACTCTTTGGCAATTAAAAGCATAGGGGATTGTTTATTTTGCATTTATCACTTATTCCTGTTATTGCTTCTCTACTAACATTTTTCTGTTAACACTTCTCTGTTAACAACAGCTCAACTTTTTCTATATCAGCTTCGACATCTACACCATGGCCGGGATCTTCATGCACAATAGACACATGAATGCCGATACCATTGTAGAGTACTCTTAATTGTTCTAAAGACTCTGTTTTTTCCAACATGCAAGGTTGTAATGTCATATATTGCTGTAGTGCAGTGCCGCGATAGGCATACATGCCAATATGTCGATACCAGTTTGCTTCTTGTGTCAGTGTTTTTATCGCTTGCTGCTCAACAGCGTTCATTGTAAAGGAATCTCTTGACCAGGGGAGCGCTGCCCGAGAGAAATACAGTGCATAGCCCTGATGATCCATCACCACTTTTACTACATTGGGATCAAACACGTCTTCTAAATCATTTATTGGTGTCGCCAGAGTTGCCATACCGGCTTTTATGTTATTTTTCAGTGACTCGGCAACCAGCTCAATATGCGCCGGAGCAACCAGAGGCTCATCACCCTGAACATTGACGATAATCGTATTGTCATCCCAATTTTTTAGCGCTAACACTTCTGCAAGACGCTCAGTACCCGAGGCATGATCAGGCGAAGTCATGACAATATTATTGGTAAATTGACTGGCGACATCAATGATACGCTGATCATCGATTGCAATAACGACTTCTTCAGCCTGACTTTGTAAGGCACGTTCATAAGTATGCTGGATCATAGGCTTACCAGAAATCAGCCTTAGAGGCTTTCCTGGCAGCCTTGAGGATGCATAGCGTGCCGGTATGACAATTTTAAAGTCGGTTTTTTTCATATTCTTCTTTTCATAACTCTTCTTTTCATAACAACAGACTATTGAACAATTTTTCCTTTTCGACCTGTTGCCATCCGGGTATAAAGCTTATCCAAATCAAACTGAGCAGCTAAAATCAGGTCAGCTACTTCTCTGGCAACCCCCTGCCCACCTTTAGCAATGGTAATATAATCTGCTGTTTTTTTTACAAAGTCATGGGCATCCTGAACAGCAATCGCCAGCCCTACTTGCTCCATTACAGCTAAATCAATCACATCATCACCCACGTAAGCAACCTGCTCCTTTTTCAGAGACAAGATACCAAGTAACTCATTAAAGGCTATTATCTTATCATTACATGCCGGGTAGAAATACTGAACAGATAAATCATTCATACGTTGTGACAATGGCTTAGAATCTTTTGCTGTGATCACTGCGACATTAACGCCCTGCTGCTCCAGTAATTTAATACCCACACCGTCTTTGACATTGAATTGTTTAAACAACTCCCCTTCAGGACCGTAGTTGAGCATGCCGTCGGTCAGGACACCATCGACATCGAAAATAAGCAGTTTAATTTTTTGCGCTTTACTTTTTATCATTATGCCATTCGTATTTATACTGTTTATGCACTGGTCGATTGCAGATAGGGCTTTTCATCTTTTTTCGAATTCAAAATTTCAGGTTTACTTAGTCGACCCTGAAAAAAGATAATCATCATGAATTGATAGATTATCGTACAACATTAATTGTAAGTCAAAGACCTCCGGCAAAGCCGGAGGCTTGAATTTGTTAACCGCTCAAAGCGGACTAATTTGTTAACCACCTGAAGGTGGTGCCGCT
>JAHXIM010000513.1 GCA_025655635.1 gamma proteobacterium symbiont of Lucinoma myriamae
TTCATTACGGTTAGTGAACCGCCCATTGCGGACCCGCATGATGGGTGGTGTGGGGGCTGTAGGAGAGAAACCTGTGGCTACCCGATTTTTATACGCGCTCTTCCCCCATCATTAATATTATTCTTTAAGTAAAGAATAACTTAATAATATTTATTATCTCCGTAATTTTTTTATGTCTTCCTTGAATCCTTTTTTAAGCTCTTAGCAATGTTCCATCACTATTTATTATTATTGTTCGAGCAAGTCATTTGCTACGATGCCGATACTTTAAAAAAAAATTTTAAACGATGTAATTGGGTAATTTATCTTTTTCCTAGGGGATAACCCTAGAAATAAATGTAAAATGCTATGAAAAACAGTAGGATAAGTATTTTTTGTTTTAAATCGTTTGTTTTGATAATTTAGGATTAACGCTGACTGGATAGCAGGCTTATTTTAACTAATTCAGCAACAGAACCTGCTTCCATCTTTTCCATCATCCGGGCACGATGAACCTCGATGGTTTTAATACTGACACTGAGTTCATGGGCAATTACTTTATTAGGTTTGCCTTCAGTGACACGCATCATGACCTCTTTTTCTCTCGGCGTTAAAGCTGAAATGCGTTTATCAATGGATTTATTGCGAATGAGTGATTCCATGGCTTCGCTATTGTGTTTAAGGCCTCTTTGTACAGAATCTAGAAGTAGCTGATCATTAAAAGGTTTTTCAATAAAATCAAATGCACCTCGTTTGAGCGCACGAACGGCCATAGGCACGTCACCATGCCCGGTGATAAAAATAAGAGGCAATGTTATGCCTCTATTCTTCATTTCTTCTTGTGCCTCAAGGCCACTCATGCCAGGCATTCTGACGTCCATGACAATACAGCCCTGTTGATGATTAAAATTCTCTAAAAATTCATCAGCGCTGGTGAATGTAGTTACTTTTAAACCGATTGATTCAATTAACCAGGCTGTTGACTGTCTGACGGCTTCATCATCGTCCACAACAAAAACTACGGCGTCACTACTCATTATTACTTCCTGTTTGTTTTTCAGTAATTGGTAAAGTAAAACAAAACTTTGCACCTTGTCCGGTATTATTTTGAGCGTATAGCTTACCATCATGTGCTTCTATAATTGAATTGCTGATGGAAAGTCCCATCCCCATACCACTGGCTTTTGTTGTAAAAAAGGGGTTAAAAATTCGCTTCAGCTTATCTTCACTGATCCCGTGGCCACTGTCAATAACACATAATTCGATTAAGTTATGATTATACAATTTTGTAGAAACTAAAATTGTGGGTGATTTAATATCAGACATAGATTCAATGGCATTTTTTACTAAATTAATGAGTACCTGTTCAATTTGAATAATGTCGGCCAGGACAGGAGGTAAGTTATCCTCTAATTCAAGTTTTAAGGTAACCTTTCTGTCTTTTAATTGAACTTCAAGAAAATTAGTGACTTCATTCACCAGATGATTAATTTCACTATAGGTTTTATGAGATTCGCCTTTGCGTACAAAGCTGCGTAAGCGTCGAATGATCCCTGCTGCACGCTCAGCTTGTTGTGCAGTCAGCTGCAAGGCATTGACAATGGCCTGGGTGTCATCTGTACCCATATTAATGCGGCGTATGCAGCCCTGAACATAGGTATTGATGGCAGAAAGTGGTTGATTGAGTTCATGAGCAAGTCCCGAGGCCATTTCTCCCATAGTACTTAGCCTTGCAACATGAGCTAATTCAGCCTGATGGGTGAGCGCTTGTTCTTGTGCAAGCTGTCGTTCTTTTATTTCCTGTTCTAAGGAGTCTTTTGATATCGTCAAACGATTATTCAGGTCTTTTGAGGAATGCAGATACAAGATAAGAATAACGACCAAAAAGCAAATAATAATAAAGCTGATCCAATATTGTATTTTAGGTGAAAAAGAGTTTGAGTTTTTATTTAACGTATTATGATTCTCATTTGACAAAGAAAATAATGTTTCTAATGTATTGTAGTTTTGTGCAAAACTCCATTGATATTGTCTTGAAAAATAGGAGCTTGTCTCATCGGGTTCATTAACAAACTGATGGAGTAATAATGAGATTACCTGATTAGATAGCTCATCATCAATAAACCAGGCCTTTGCAATAGGCCACTCTGGAATGAGTATGGAACTGTGTAAATAAGGTGCCTGCCAGGCTCTGCGCGGGTTAAGTAATTTGAGGTCATTTATTTTATCTTTACTGAGGTATCGGTCAATTAAACCGGACTTAGAAATAATGGCATCTATTTTACGACTATGTAATCGGGCTAATGAAATGTTTATATTGGAAAAGTTATCAATGTCAATATTATTGTTAATAATTAACTCATGTTTAGCGAGAAACTTTTCTAAAAACAGCCATGAAATTGATGAGTTGTCATCGAGTACCCCCAGATTTTTATTTTTAAGATCATGTAACTGGGTAATTTCAGCGTTGTTACTCAATGTATAAACTGATAAACCTTCTGATGTGATGAAACCATCAGGGTATTGTTCATTGCGGGTGAGTAAGCGCAAAATATCATATTTTTTTTCTAGCATCAGATAATTGAGCGCATCACAGATGACGAAATCCAGTTCATCACTTTTTAATGACTGATTCATTTGCTCTATGGTTAAAAACCGGGGGCTAAAGTGATAATCCGGATGCTGGTTTAGACGGTTAAAAGTGAGTTTCCAGGGAGAATTTTTAAGTGAAGTAGATCGGTCTTGAGTTAAAACACCAATAATCAGTTGTATTTTTTCTTGATAATTGATTGTGGGCTGATCAGATTTAGTTGATGCTTTATTGTTTTTTAGACTTTTTTCATCAGCAATATTTACTGGGTCGGTATTGATATTTAATTCGGCATGAGCAGGTATTATCAATAAAAAACTGCAACAAAGCATTAGAAAAAAGTCGAGAAACGGCTCATCTCTTCGAGCTTTGATGATTATTGCGGTTATCAAAATATTCCTTTCCAGAATTGCCAAAGCGGGAGCTGTTTCTCATTGCAGGCTTTTGGCTCAAAAAAGCTAACATAACGTTAAATGAGTGAAAGGTAAAGACCTGTAGTTTAGAACAGGCCTGTAGAAAAGTAAGCACTATAGCTAAGAAATATAACTAAATAACTCTTATACAACTATAAATAAGACTAAGTTGCTGCAAAAGACTTAAGAATTGCTTTCTATACCCAATCAACTTGAAAATGCAGGATCGAACGTCTGAAAATTATCATTAATTCGAGTATCTAATGATTTTCCAATTTCAGGTAAA
>JAHXIM010000430.1 GCA_025655635.1 gamma proteobacterium symbiont of Lucinoma myriamae
TTCTTCTTAGATGCCACCTTCTTCTTAGGTGCTGCTTTCTTCTTAGCCGCCACCTTCTTCTTAGGTGCTGCTTTCTTCTTAGTCACGGCCTTCTTCTTAACTGTCGCTTTCTTCTTAGGTGCTGCTTTCTTCTTAGGTGCTGCTTTCTTCTTAGTCACGGCCTTCTTCTTAACTGTCGCTTTCTTCTTAGGTGCTGCTTTCTTCTTAGTCACGGCCTTCTTCTTAACTGTCGCTTTCTTCTTAGGTGCTGCCAGCTTTTCTATCACTGGCTCAACTTCAACTGCTACATCAGGTTTTTTGGCTAATGGATCCATGACATCGGTTAAAAGATTAAAGATCGCTTCTACACTTCCTGTACCGTCAACAGCAACATTTTTACTTTGCTGATTATAGTAGAAAATCAAAGGTTCTGTTTGTGAGCTGTAGATCTTGAGGCGATGACCAATGGTTTCTTTATTATCATCAGCCCTTTGTATTAGCTTGCCGCCACACTTATCACATGTTTCAGCAAGAATTGGCGCTGATGTATAAATATTATACATTTGACTGCAATCAGCACAGGTTCTTCTACCGGTTAAGCGACGCATTAAATCTTCGAAATCTACATCAATCAGTATAGTTTTTTCCAGAGGCTGATAGATAGTGTTCAACATATTATCCAAAGCTTCTGCCTGAGGTATATTTCTTGGAAAACCATCCAGAATAAAGCCATAAAAAGCATCTGGTTCTTTCAATCGCTCTTCAATGATACCCAGAACAATACTATCGGTGACTAATTCACCAGCTTCCATAGCTTCTCTGGCTTTA
The DNA here is from genome assembly GCA_025655635.1 of gamma proteobacterium symbiont of Lucinoma myriamae. Taxonomy (GTDB): domain Bacteria; phylum Pseudomonadota; class Gammaproteobacteria; order GRL18; family GRL18; genus GRL18. The sequence continues at coordinate 808 of JAHXIM010000430.1, forward strand.
ATTCCTAAAGCTGTTTCATCTCTAACTGCTGCACGTAAAAGATCACCTGTCGAGATTTGTGGTACACCATATTTCTCAACTAATTTTTTCGCTTGTGTGCCTTTACCCGATCCGGGTGCGCCTAATAGAACAATTCTCATTTTTTTCTCACTGAATGGAATAATTTGAATAATTGATTCATCACTTAATCAACAGCCTAAATCAATAGCCTAAATCAATAGCCTAACCAAAAATAAGGATAGTTAGGAACCTCTATTAAAATATTCTAACTCAGAGTCAAAGAAAGTAAAGTTTTGACCGGTATATTCTCCACTTTCTTTACAATAATATTAAGCTTGCTTATATTTATTTGAAATAATAATCAATTGTTCAGCTTTTTTACTCATATTCTTTATGTATCTTCAACATAGTAGATAAGCTAAAATATCAATACTTATTTAAAGCAAAAAGTATCAGGTATTAATTTATATTATGAACGATGATCAATTACTTCGTTATTCACGACAAATTATGTTGCCCTATGTTGGAATTGAGGGACAGGAAAAACTACTTAATGCCAGAGTACTTATTATTGGTATGGGCGGTTTAGGTTCTCCCATTGCTATGTATCTTGCTTCAGCAGGCATTGGTCATTTGGTCATTTGTGATTTTGATGAGGTGGACCTTTCTAATTTACAAAGACAAATTATCCATAGTTCCTATCAACGTATAGGCAAAAATAAGGCAGAGTCTGCCAAAGAAACTTTAGTACAATTAAATCCTGAAATTCAAGTCACTGCATTAACCCAAAAACTCGATCAACACAGTTTATCCGATCAAGTACAACAGGCTGATGTAGTGATTGACGGCACGGATAATTTTGACTCTCGTTTTTTGTTGAATAAAGTATGCTTTGATACACAGACTCCCCTCGTTTCCGGAGCAGCAATTCGCATGGAAGGACAAGTCATTGTCTTTGCCAACCAGGGTAAAGGACCCTGCTATCGCTGCTTATATAAAGATGATGCCAATGATACTGCAACCACTTGTTCTGAAAATGGGGTACTCTCACCTGTGGTTGGAATCATTGGCAGCATTCAAGCTGTTGAGGCAATGAAAATCATTATGTCTATTGGTAAAACACTGGAATCACGTTTATTGTTATTAGATGCTTATACAATGGAATGGCGTAGTTTAAAACTACCCGTTGATCCGCAATGCCCTGTTTGTTCCAAAACTTAAAACAAGTTTATCTCACTATACCTCATAGCTGACTTATGAAATTAATTTTAGCTCCAATGGATGGTCTGACCGATACTTATGCTCGTGAATTATTAACCGGCATCGGCGGCTATGATTTATGTGTGACTGAATTTCTGCGTGTAACAGACACCTTATTTCCAGCCCGGGTCTTTTATCGACGCTTTCCTGAATTAAGAGCAGAACTAAAAACAGCACAAAATAAGATCAGTCATACAAAGTCAGGAACACCTGTTTTTTTGCAATTATTAGGCAGTGATAACACTGCTATGGCAGAAAATGCCGCAAAAGCTGTGCAGCTGGGAGCCAAAGGTATTGATCTTAATTTTGGCTGTCCTGCAAAAACAGTTAATCGCAGAGGCGGCGGTGCCAGCTTACTAAACCATCCCGAACAAATTAACCAATTAGTCCACTCAGTACGTCAGGTCGTACCTGATGATATTCCTGTTACGGCGAAAATGCGTCTAGGCTATGACGATCAAGCTTTATCTCATGATAATGCACTGGCTATTCAGGATGGCGGTGCTGATTGGTTAACCATTCACGCCAGAACAAAAAAAGATGGTTATCGACCACCAGCCTACTGGGATGCATTGGCACCCATCTCAGCGCTGCTGGATATTCCAGTGATCGCCAATGGTGAAGTCTGGAGCGTAGAAGACTATTTTGCTTGCCGGGAACAAAGCGGTTGTGACAGTATCATGCTTGGACGTGGTGCAATGGTGACTCCGGATCTGGCACTGCAAATCAAAAGTGCCCTGGTACAAAAATCAATTGAACCTATAGACTGGCCATCCATCTGTTTATTATTAGAGAAGCTCTATCAATTGATGATTGATAATCCTGAACTCAATGAAAAGTATATCGCACCTCGCCTTAAACTATGGGTTAAATGGTTAATGATTAATTAGTCAGCCCTAAAAAACATATTATCTATTTGAAATGTAAGGAATTATCCCTATTTTTGAGTGACCAGATCGACCAGAAATGTTATAATAAGCGCAGATTTTCTGGTCGATTTGGTTAAAAAAATGTACTCAACTTCAGGTAAAGATCAACAACTTAGCTTTTTTGGTGATGACATCCTTAATCAGTTGGATGAAGCAGAGCCCTTATTAAAGTTAGCTTCAATCATTCCCTGGGATGATTTTGAACAAGCTTTTAAAGTCCACTATTCAGGATTAGGAGCACCAGCAAAGCCTAT
>JAHXIM010000100.1 GCA_025655635.1 gamma proteobacterium symbiont of Lucinoma myriamae
AATTTGATCAGGAACAATAAAATTACAATTAATGTTGTACGATAATCTATCGATTCATGATGATTATCTTTTTTCAGGATCGACTAAGTATGAGTTTATTTTAAAGGAATCATATTTTTAATCTGTTCGTATTGATACGTGAATTATTACGGCTAGTACGTAATAAGAATTAAATATATTGGTAACTATTCAGTGTGTATTTTAAGCAACCATAAGCTTTTTTTAATAATACGTTGAGTAGTTTCATATATTGTTAGTTGGTAGTCGTTAATTCCTTATAAGTACTTGAGAAGGCTGCAATGGCTTTATCTAAATCTTCTTTTGTGTGAGCAGCTGAAATTTGTGTACGGATCCTTGCTTTGCCTTTTGGTACCACAGGAAAGAAGAAGCCTATAGCATAAATACCATGCTCCAGTAATTTTTGTGACATTTTCTGTGCTAGTACTGCTTCACCTAACATGACGGGTACTATGGGATGATCGCCGGGAGCAATATCAAAACCTGCCTGTTTCATTCCTGCACGAAAATAACGAGTATTTTCTTCCAGGCGGTCACGTAGTTCTGTTGAAGCACTGAGCATTTCAAGTACTTTGAGTGTGGCAGCACAAATTGCCGGAGCCAGGGTATTTGAAAAGAGGTAAGGGCGAGATCGCTGACGCAGCATATCGATGATTTCTTTTCGACCCGAGGTGTACCCCCCTGAGGCACCGCCTAAAGCTTTACCAAATGTACCGGTAATGATATCCACACGATCCATTACGCCATGATATTCATGTATACCGCGACCTGTTTTACCCATAAAACCGACAGCATGGCAGTCATCATGATGTACCATCGCATCATATTTATCAGCCAGATCACAAATTTTATCTAATTGTGCCACTGTGCCATCCATGGAAAAAACACCATCAGTGGTAATTAGAATTCGTCGTGCACCGGCTTCTTTAGCTTCTTTTAGCTTGGCTTCAAGATCGCTCATATCATTATTTTTATAACGGTAACGGGCGGCTTTACATAAACGCACACCATCAATAATTGAGGCATGGTTTAATTCGTCAGAAATAATAGCATCTTCTTTAGCTAAAATGGTCTCAAATAATCCGGTATTGGCATCAAAACAGGCTGCATATAAAATGGTGTTTTCCATACCAAGAAAATGGCTGACTCTATCTTCTAAGGTTTTATGAATTATTTGTGTACCACAGATAAAACGCACTGAAGAAAGTCCAAAGCCCCATTGATCATAACTGTTTTTTGCTGCCTGAATGACGTCAGGATTGTTTGCTAAACCCAGATAATTATTAGCACACATATTGATAACCTCACTGCCGTCAGCAAGGGTGATATCATTTTTTTGCTCAGAGGCAATGACTCGTTCAGTTTTCCATAAACCGGCTGCTTTGATTTCAGCCAGCTCATTGGCCAGACTTTCTTTTGCACTTTTGAAACTCATAATATGGATCCTGTTGTAGGCTATCTAATAAATACCTTTTTGATAATTAATCCCAGCTAAGAATAACCTTACCTGAGTGACCGGAACGCATCACATCAAAGCCTTTTTGGAAGTCAGTATAGTGATATCGGTGAGTAATAATTTTTTCTAATGGAATACCACTTTGTACCATCATAGTACCCTTATACCAGGTTTCAAAAATCTCACGACCATAAATGCCTTTAATAAAGAGTCCCTTGAAAACTACCTGGTCCCAGTCAATACCAGTGCCTTCAGGCATAATCGCCAGCATGGCAATTTTGCCGCCATTGATCATCTTGCTTAACATATCCCTGAATGCCTGCGGTGAACCAGACATTTCCATACCGACATCAAAACCTTCAAGTATGCCCAAACTACGCATAAAGTCCTTAGAAATTGGCCCGTCATTAACATTAAGAGGAATTGCTTTGGGCACAATGTGCTTTGCTAAATCCAGTCGGTACTGGTTTAGATCAGTAATAACAATATTTCGTGCGCCGGAATGTGCAGCAACCATTGCAGCCATAATACCAATGGGGCCGGCACCGGTAATTAACACATCTTCGCCAACCATATTAAAGGAGAGCGCTGTGTGGACAGCATTACCATAGGGATCAAAACAGGCCAGTACTTCGGTCGGGATTTTACAATTAGGGCGGAAGACATTTTTAGCGGGGATGGATAAATATTCAGCAAAACAGCCGGTACGATTAACACCAATGCCAATTGTATTGGGACAAAGATGTCGTCTGCCTGCAAGACAATTTCGACAGCGTTCACAGACGATATGTCCTTCGCCGGAAACAATATCGCCGATACTCAACTCAGTAACATTAGCCCCAACTTTAATAATTTCACCGGCAAACTCATGACCAATGGTCATAGGAACAGGTATTGTTTTTTGTGCCCATGCATCCCAGTTGTAAATATGTATATCAGTGCCGCAAATAGCTGTCTTATGAATTTTTACCAGAACATCATTGTTGCCTACCTCAGGGACTGGCACTTCTTCCAGCCACAGACCTTCTTTGGCGTGTTTTTTTACTAAAGCCTTCATTGTATTCATTTAGTTATGCTTAATCATAGTGAGTGAAATTATAAGTTTAATCGCTAGTTTAGCATAACATAAGAGGTGACTATGAGAGCAGATATATTAAAATTTACCAGTAGCGTACTCTGCCGGTATCCAGGTGAATAAAATCAGAACGGCGATAATAACCCACGCCACCCACTTTCATCGCTATGGCAGTATCCCGTAATACTTTTGTGTTGACACCGTTTAAGCGAATATCTATCGCCTTGCCCTGCATATGTAAGCTGCGTTTAGCAACGCCATTACTTTTACTGTGGAGTTTTGCATTGGTTTTGGGGGAGCGGTAGCCTGAAATAACTTCAAAGTTATTTTCAACTCCTGTTTTTTGTTGTAATAAATAAAGTGCATCCAATAAACGGATATCAATGTCATGAATCTCTCCAGTACGAAAATCACCGAGAAACTGATTGATTTTATGTAATGCAGAGATAATATGTGAATCACCATTGTGATAGATAATGGATAATTTATTGCCCGTATGAGTATGATAAAAAGAAAGTTCACGCTGATTTTTACGGCTGACACTATTAGCCAATGCTGTAGACGTAAAAGGTAATGTTAAGATACCAATCGTAAGAATGATCTGTCAACACTTTTCAGGACACTCAATTACACAACTTTTTGCATCTCTTCGTAATCTACTGGTGACCAATAATCATTGGTAGAAT
>JAHXIM010000500.1 GCA_025655635.1 gamma proteobacterium symbiont of Lucinoma myriamae
GTGTAAACTTGGGCTTATCAGGATGTCTCTTAGTAAGATCAACTTTAGGTTTGCTTGCTTTAGCAGCTGGTTTAGCAGCTGGTTTAGCAGCAGCACCGCCTCTTGGTGCTTCTTTTAAAATTGGTTTTGTTTGCTTACGGGCAAGTTGTTCGATTTCTTTTGTTTTCGACACTTTAGCCTGTACTGTTTCTTGTTCTTGAGTTTTTAGTAGCTCTTGTGCCGCTAGTTCATCCTCACGCTTTTTTTCTTCATCAGCTAAAGCCTGTTCCTCAGCATTTTTAGCTTGCTGAAAAATTTCCTGTCTGGCTTTTTCATTACTTTCTTGTTGTGCTTTGGTTTCTTCTTCAGCTTTCTTTGCTTCCTGTGATACACGTCTGGCTTCAAGTAATTCCACATCCGCTGATGGAATAGGTTCATCAATCGCACTACGTTTTACATAAGTGCGTTTTTTTCTCACTTCAACTTTAACTTTACTTTTTGATTTACTGGAGCTGGATGATAAAGTCAACTCGCTCGTTGTTTTACGCTTCAGAGTAATTTTATTCGGTGATGCTTTAGTTACAGTGCCATGCTTATCGCGTAAATAGCCTAGTAATTTTTCTTTCTGTTCATCACTGATCGATGAATCAGGACCTTTAACCATAATTCCAGCACTATGCATCTGTTCTATAAGACGTTCTACGGGCGTGCCGACCGTTTCGGCAAACTGTGCAACTTTTGTTTCTGACATAATCTAAATCTCCTCGCCCTTGTTACTGCTTATCTTGTGAATCTGCTTGCTGCTCTGCAGAACCATCTTTTGCAACACTATCATTAACCGGTTCTTCATCAGCAAACCAGGGAGCACGTGCAGTCATAATAAGTTCAGCAGCTTGTTTTTCGTCCATATTTTGCAGTTCAAGCAAATCATCTACCGTTTGTTCTGCCAAATCTTCCATTGAAATAATATTTCTTGATGCTAGTTGATGTGCCAATTGCTCATTCATACCATCCATTTCTAACAGATCGGTTGCCGGCTCTGAATCACCTAATTGCTCTTCATCTGAAATTGCTTTGGTCAGCAAGACATCTTTAGCGCGTTCACGTAAAGCGATGACTATTTCTTCATCAAGCTCTTCGATATCCAGCATTTCCTGTAATGGTACATAAGCAACCTCTTCCAGAGAGGTAAAACCTTCATTTAAGAGAACAATGGCCAAATCTTCATCAATATCTAATTGTTCCATTAATTGATTTAAGGTATTTTGTGTTTCTTCTTCACTCTTGTTTTCTGCTTCTTCCACAGTCATTACATTCAAGTCCCAACCTGTCAGTTGAGAGGCGAGCTTAATATTTTGACCATTTCGACCAATGGCCTGTGAAAGTTGTGACTCATCGACAGCAATATCCATTGAATTGCTTTCTTCATCAACAACAATGGATGTTACTTCAGCAGGTGACATTGCATTAATGACAAACTGGGCAGTGTTTTCATCCCAGAGTATAATATCAACCCGTTCACCTGCGAGTTCATTTGAAACCACTTGAACTCTTGAACCACGCATACCAACACAAGCTCCAACTGGATCAATGCGTTCATCATGTGCCTGGACAGCAATTTTGGCTCTTAAACCGGGATCACGTGCGGCATTATGAATTTGTATTAATTCTTCACCTATTTCAGGTACTTCAACTTTAAATAATTCAATAAGATATTCATTTGAAATACGACTTAAATTAAGCTGAGGACCTCTTGCCTGACTCTTCACTTCGTACAGATAACCTCTAATACGATCGCCGTTGCGTACAGGCTCTCTAGGTATCATGTCTTCTCGTTTAATTATGGCATCAATATTATTACCAATATCGACAATGACATTACCACGTTCAATACGTTTGACTGTACCGGAAAGCATTTCACCGATACGTGCCTGATATTCATCAACCACTTTTTTACGTTCTGCTTCTCTAACTTTTTGGACAATAACCTGTTTTGCTGTTTGTGCTGCAATACGTCCAAATTCAACAGACGCTATTGGTTCTTCAATAAAATCACCTGGTACAAGGTCGGGATTATCTTCAGTTATACGCGATAAGAGTACCTGTTTGTCATAATATTCAAACGGGTCTACCTCATCATCAAGGATCTGCCAGCGGCGGAAAGTCTCATAGTCACCAGATTCTCTATCAATGGACACTCTGACATCAATTTCTTTACCACTTTTTTTCTTGGTTGCTGAAGCTAATGCACACTCAAGGGCATCGAAAATGATGTCTTTTTCAATTCCACGTTCATGTGAAACAGCATCAACGACTAGAAGGATTTCTTTGCTCATATATTTACCTTAACAATTTCAATACTGTCAGTTATATTTATTAAAATTTCGCAATAATATTTGCTGAGTCTATATCAGCAAAAGCGACTGTTAACATTTGATCTTCTATTTCAAATATCACATTGTCATTCTCTACGGCATTTATCTTGCCTTTAAATTTACGCTGGCCATTTTCAAGTTGAGGACGAATTGTTTTAAACTTAACATCTTCACCAATAAACTGTGCGTATTGAGCCAGTTTAAAAAGGGGGCGATTTAACCCTGGTGATGATATCTCCAATGAATATTCACTGGCAATTGGATCTTCAACATCTAATACAGCACTAAGCTGACGACTGACATCAGCACAATCATCGACACCAACACCTTGCTCTGCATCGATATAGACACGTAAAATCGAGTGTCTCCCTTGAGACAAATATTCTAAACCAACAAATTCATAATCCATGGAGGTTACAACAGGTTCAAGTAAGTTTTCCAATTCTTGTGTTTTAACAGCCATAAACCAAATCTCGTAAAAATCTATCTCAAAATAAACTATTTTAAAAAATGGAAGCTATTTAAATAATCTTCCACAAATAAAAAATGGGCCAAAGGCCCACTCTATAAATCTCTGCACAATAAATAAACTTATTATAAAGTTTAACAATGAATTGAACAGTCAGGAGTTTGTTTATTCTTCAAACAAATCAGTAATATACGTTCATTTCACCATTATAACTTATTGGCTAATTATCTGATTTGTATATCACCTGTGAATAATTGGCTAAATTATAGGAGCATATCAGCCTCATAGCAAGCTCTTTTGAAACTATTTAGTCGACCCTGAAAAAAGACAATCTCAATGACACAATAGATTATCGTACAATATTGATTCTATTTTTATTGTTCATGATCATATT
>JAHXIM010000189.1 GCA_025655635.1 gamma proteobacterium symbiont of Lucinoma myriamae
TCAATTTATGCCATGGAATTTAACTGAAAAAATTCAGCCCTTAAATAAAGTGGCATGATCAGTCAACGTGGGAAGTTTTGACGTATACGGTATTGCTATCTACGTTGTTGACCACTGTGCCCGGTGCGCCTGCCATGTTATCCAGGGCATCACCTGTATGACAGGAACCACAACCTGGTTCATTGGCCCAGGGAACTCGAGGCTGGTCCGGGTTAGTGTAGAAATCACCACCCAGTTCGAATGCGCCAACATGGTCAATCTCCGAAGAGACATTACGGCTAAAGTCGTCACCCACCTGCGTCATATCGCCATGACAGTCCTGACAGAGCATGCCGCCATTGGACATGGCGCCACGCAGGCAGTCGGTACGCCGCCCCGGGTGGCACTGGTAGCAGGTTTCTTCCAGAACACCTCTGCGCACTTCATGGTTGGTTACTACTCCCATATCATTCTTGATTGCAGCAGGCATATCGGGGAACAATTGGTTGCCATCGAGATCTTCAACTGTGGCGTGGTGACTGTGCATCACGTTTGACATAGACTTGTTAACAACCTGGTCTCTGCCGTTGTGAAAAATATTATCAGGATCATTCTGTTCTCCAAACAGGCCAAGCTGAGCCAGATCCAGCGCTGGAGTGTAGTGACAAGTTTGACACACCACTGGTGTCTGCTCTGTAAGATCAGGTGTGTATTTTGGCTCAGCAATCCCTGAGCCGTGTTTCAAATCATGCAGACGGATCAGATTAAGATCAGCAGCCCACTCTTTGCGGACGTCCTCTGGAACATTAGCCGTATCCTGCTCTGCAAGCGCTATAGGAACACCATTATTAAATAGTTTTTGAGTGGCAGAGCCATTGCCGCCATCATCTGGATCATTGTGGCAGAAACCACAATTGGCTTCACCGGAAATAGGCACTACCGTGTCGGTAGAAGCCAGAATTATTCCGCCACTGACTGCCTGTACCCGATACAACGGCCAGGGATTCTCACGACCGTAGTCATCATAGGCTGTTAGCGGTATACCAGCAGCCTCAAACCAGTCTACGCCTTCTGAAACATAGCCGAACTGAAAACCAGGAGCAATAAAAAAGGGTTGATCAGTCACAAATTGGGTAAATTTCTGGGGATCATTGAGACTATAGGGGCCAAGGATACCCGGCATGAACTGCTGAGTGGCCGTCAATGCAGGAGGGTTGTGCAGATGCAGTAATTCCACATTCGGCATGGGCAAACCAACATCAGCTATAACATTGAATGGTGCCTCGGCGAGTGGCGTCAAAGTATCACCGGTAAATGGATTTGCTGGCGGGTAGAACGGATCATAAGCACCCAGTAGTACGGTATCCCAAAAGTTGGTTTTATAAACACTGCCATCATCGAGCATACTTGAGGCGAAAGGGCCTGAACCAGATGAGCTCATACCGGAAAGAATGGGATCATTTGGATTTGAGGCCGCTGAATAGAAGACACTGATACCATCGGCTGGTGAGAGCACATCTGGTTCACCGCCTTTGCGAATAACAGTGGCGTGCAGTACATTGAATGGCGGCAGGATACTGGAGATACGTGTATCCAGATCACCACAGTGCATACCCAGATCATTAATGGCGAAGATTTGATAATCGCTATTACCGGTCAGGGGTTGTTCGGCTACGGGTAAACCGGGTGTTCCATTCTGACTGGTTGAGTTAATTGAAACATCAGAAGCCGGTGGTGTTGGCGGTGTTGGCGGTTCTGGCGGAGGAGGGGGCTCTGAACAAGTATCTGGCGCATTGAGCACCGTTTGCACAACAGTTTCATCTGCAGACGTCGCTGTGATACTGCAGGGTGAAGCGGTTAAATTGTTAACAGCAGTCTTCCATTTGCCATTTCGAAAAACTGTCGTTGTTGCCAAATGAACCGTAGAGTTGGTATCTGTTATGACAACTTCAGAGCTGTGCTAATAAAAAAGCTGATTAAAATGCTGACAATAAACCAAGATATTGATTTTTCTTTAACGCTGCACATAATACCCCCTCATATACCTAATTAGATAGACTACTGTGTAAGCTCTTGAATTTTTAATATTATTGTTATTGCAGAAAATAAACGTTAGTTACATATAATCATTCAGTCTATTTTTCTTTATTTATTATTGCTATTTACAATAGCCTTTTTTGTAAACAATAGACTGAATAACTTCTCCAACCGTAACATAACAAACTTAAATGAATCTTAATTTAGTATTAAATATCAAATTTTATAAAAGCAATCACATTTTTTATCTTCAATAACGTTTTAAATATCATGCAATTAAGCTTTGAATTGCAGGGGCGATCTTATTCGCCTAAAGCTGCTGCTTAGTCTCTTTAATATAGAAAGTGTGAGCTTGATCACACTTTTTTTAGATTCGAACGTGCGAGTTAATGTTCTAATGAGAATGAATGTAGAGAATAAATACGGGTTTTATATTGTTAATATAGGGTGTTCACCTTATGGTGCAAAAAAAATTTAATTGTTTAATATATTAGTATCTCTAAAAAATTATAATGAGAATAAAGATATGCATACCGAAACACAAAATAAAATATTCAATACTCTTTTGGTTGAAGACAGCATAGATTTTCGAGTAGTATTAAAAACAGTAATAAGTGAACATTTTCCCTTGATTGGAATTGAAGAAGCAGAAAGTGGAGAAGTGGCACTTAAAAAAATTGATATACTGGTTCCGGATCTGGTTTTTATGGACATCAAACTGCCTGGTGAAGACGGCATTCATTTAACCAAACATATAAAAATGAAATTTAATAATATTGTTATAGTGGTTTTATCCAGCTATGATATTCCTGAATACCGCCAGGCTGCATTTCGTAATGGTGCAGATTGTTTTATAGCCAAAGGTTCCGTGTCATGCATGGAAGATGTGCTGGCCCGGGTAGAAGGTACTATTGCTTCAAAAATGCACTAACAAACACGGATTATTCCTCCTCTGTTCTTCTAAAATCATCAGCTTTAAACACACCTAAATAGTCGATCCTGAAAAAAGATAATCATCATGAATAGATAGATTATCGTACAACATTAATTGTAATTTTATTGTTCCTGATCAAATTGTTATCTGTCATTACAATAATATGATCATCAGTGTTCCCCTTTTAACTCAACCTCGGAACTAATCGGTTCATGAGAGCACTCATAAGGTTCGCCAAAGACTTACCTGTCATA
>JAHXIM010000050.1 GCA_025655635.1 gamma proteobacterium symbiont of Lucinoma myriamae
TAACAATATGATCATGAACAATAAAAATAGAATCAATATTGTACGATAATCTATTGTGTCATTGAGATTGTCTTTTTTCAGGGTCGACTAAATAGCTCAGGTTGTTCAGCATGCAGCCAATGACCTGCTGATTTAATCATTGAAAATGAAGCTGAGGGAAATAATACTCTTGTCTGCTTTTGTGTCATTTTATTCAAATACTCTGATTGTCCTCCACCAACAAATAAAACCCGCTTATTAAATGGTGCGATATTCTTCGTTTCAGGAAAGGCAGTGAGTGTTGCAATTGACTGACTAATGACTTCAAGATTTAAACGCCACTGATACTTTCCCTCTGTAAACTGCAAGTTTTGTAATAAAAACTGACGCAAACTCCTGTCATGTATTAATTCAGACAAATAGTTATCTGCATGCTGACGAGAGTTGAGTAAATGAAGAGGAATAGATTGAAAACCATTAAGCACATCTGAGAAATCATGTTCATAAGTCACGGCGCAATATCCACAACAACTAATTTTTTGACTATTTCAGGATGAGTTAAAGCCAGCCACATGGCGACCTTTCCCCCCATACTATGGGCAATAATATTCACCGAGCTTAGCTGAGTATGTTCAAGTTTATGCTGAATGAAACGCAGCACATCCTCAGCCATGTGTGGATAATCCATCACCTCAGCATGTGGTGACTGACCATGATTACGAAGATCAATAGAGTAGACCAGATGATCGTCTGATAAGGCTTTGGCAATAGGATGTCAGTTGCGATTACTGCCAAATAAACCATGCAGAATAATAATAGGTGTATTTGCTTCGAGAGTAGAAGCATCACCATACTGAGTCGCATGCAAATGCATAAGAATTAAAAAATGCTATTTAACTGACAAGAAAGTTTGATTTTCGTTGAGCATAGGATTGAATAACATCCTCTAATTGCGTTGCGTCATATTCACGTAAACCACTCAATAAGAGATTTTTTGCACCATGACCAATTTCTTCACCATCAGATAAAATTGCAAACTCTAATCTTACTTCGCCTTTTTTGCCATTTTTATTTAATGAAGAATTTTTTAATTCCAGCTCAATATTATTGCCGGATAATTTATCTAAGCAAATTCCCATACTTTTATAAATGACCAGAGGACGAGATGGATTGATCATGACATTTTCATGCTCCATTAAGGGCACTAAAATATTAGGAAAAGTCTTGCTGGAAAATTGCACATATTTTTCTGATAGTGTCGAAATAAATTCAGCATCATTTGTCTTTTCACCCGAAGTGATAATATCCATATAATTTTTTTCATTACTATCCTGAAGACTAAACGTATCAGAAATTTCATCGGGAGAAATTAAACTTGTCGTATCAACCACCATCCCGGCAAACTCAAATTTCATTTCCTGACTAATACCGTATTGAGCAAGAAAAACAGAAAATAACAAATCACCGGGAACACAAAAACGCTTAGCATTCTCATCATGGATCGGATTAAAGTCACCCGCTACTCCCTTAGCAAAAGAACTTGCCTGATACCGGGTAAAACTAAGGAGTCCATCGTTATGATTAAAATATTGTGTTATATTCATTGTGTTTAGAGTCTCATACGCTTAATAATTCATTCAGCCGGACAGTTTATCATTAAAGAGGCGTTATTTATATAAGCGCTTTTCATACAAGTGATTCATGGTCAGAATAAAAGCCAGAGCTTTCTTTTCAATTTCCTCATCATGTTCAGCAGGAAGCATTTTTTGCTCTTGATAGACAAATGTTAATGCCTCTTTTTCAGGCCTTAATACAGCAACCTTATTTCCTATTCGAAGGGCATAAGTATCATTAAACTGCATTAATACCAAATCTTTTTTCTGATCACTATAGACCGAATGACCCAGAACAGGATAATTCAGATCCTGTCCGGTAAGATCAAGCGCGGTAGCCAAAACATCAGGCTGTGTGGTCAAACGATCAATTTTTTCAGCATCAATACCACCGCCAAGGATCATCCCCGGAATATGGTAAAGCTTAACCGGCAGCATATCACTGCCTCTTACCCTGATATTATGATCGGCAACAACCACAAACACGGTGTCATTATAGTAAGGCTCTTTTTTAGCTTCTTCAATAAAACGACCAATGGCATGATCGGCATATTTAATCGCATTTAATTCACTTTTTTCAGGAATACCTTCGATTAAGTCTATTTTTCCTTGTGGAAAATCAAATGGGGAATGATTAGAAGTACTGAACATAACAGCAGCAAAAGGTTGTTTCTGTTCATGGAGTTTTTTAAATTTCTGATGAGCGCGCAGCACCATATCTTCATCACTCACACCCCAGGTGCCGGTAAACTCAGGATCGATAAATTTTGACTGATCAATCACTTCATCAAAGCCATTACCGAGGAACCAGCCGCGCATGTTATCAAAACGACTTTCACCACCATAAATAAAGAGCGAGTGGTAGCCCAGAGGCTTTAACAAAGACGCTATAGTAAAAAACCGCTCTGTGATTTATTTCTCTTTATCACACCTTTACCAGGAACAGAAAAATTACCCGAAACACTGCCGGAAATTCCTCTGATGCTTCGAGTGCCGTTAGAAAATAAGTTGGTAAATAAAACGCCTTCCTGACTCAAACGATTAAAATGAGGGGTAATGCCCAGCTCACCACCCGTTGCTTCAACAAATTGTGCACCGAGACTTTCCTCCAGAAATATCACCAGATTTTTAGGCTTTTGTGCAGGAAAGTGCGTTTTTTCCTCACGACTAAAGGGCGATTCACCATCTGCTGAAAGTGTTATATTTAACTCCTGACTGACCAGGCTCATGGCCTCTTTGATATCCATTTCACCATAGGCATCCAACTTGCTGTTACCATATTTTTTATCTCGATAAATCGCATAAGCAATACTATAAACTGAGTTTTTGGTGATTTCATTCACCACACGATTACTGGAATACATGGCATCAGAAATATTAGCGGAACGATGCCCAAACGATGAACGAATACCAATATATCAAAGGAAAAAACAGCATCACCAAAGCAATAACCATCTCCAGCTTATAGGCCGCAAAGATCATATTAAATACTTCCTGAGGATAAATAAGGTATTCAATCGGGTAGCCACAGGTTTCTCTCCTACAGCCCCCACACCACCCATCATGCGGGTCCGCAATGGGCGGTTCACTAACCGTAATGAA
>JAHXIM010000039.1 GCA_025655635.1 gamma proteobacterium symbiont of Lucinoma myriamae
GACTCGTTTCTCTTAAAGAGAAATGGGTGGTAATTCATTACGGTTAGTGAACCGCCCATTGCGGACCCGCATGATGGGTGGTGTGGGGGCCGTAGGAGAGAAACCTGTGGCTACCCGATTATTAATGTTGATTTCCCCCCCTAAAGACATACTGACAAAGCCATAATAATATAGTAGAATTCGTTTTTTTAAATTTCAGAGTCAATTAATCAGGTAATAATTATGGCTAAACCAGACGTTTCACATCTTCCTTATGAAAGTTCATTTGTTCCGGAGATCCTAACAGAGGATCATCGAATCAAATTTGCCTGCCATCCAGGAGTATCCTGTTTTAATGCCTGTTGTAAACAAGCAGACGTTATGCTTGCACCTTATGACGTGCTTCGTCTGAAGCAGCACCTGAAGATGACTTCTGACGAATTTCTAAAGCAATATACTGTTCCCTGGGAGATTGATGGTGATGGTATTGTTGGTGTTAAATTAAAAACCAATGAAGATAAGCACTGCCTTCTAATGAATGATAAAGGCTGTAGTGTTTACAATGATCGCCCATCCGCTTGTCGTTATTATCCATTTGGCTTAATGGGTGTAAAGCATTCTGAAGCAACTACTGACGAACAAAATTATTTTCGTATTGAAGAAGAGCATTGTAAAGGGCACGAAAAAGAAAACTTTTTGCCGGAAACTAAAGAAATTACATTAGGTGAATATCGTAAAACTCAGGGCGTTGAAGAGTTTGACAAATATAACTTAGACTGGATTCGTCTAATGCTGAAGAAGAAATCTGCAGGTCCTTCTGTCGGTGCACCTTCAACTGAAAGTCTTCAGGTTCTCTTTATGGCTACTTATGATTTAGATCGTTTTAAACGTTTTATTCAAAGCACTAATTTTCAAGCTGTTTACGATCTGGATAGTAAGACTTTTGAAGAAATCCAGAATGATGATATTGCCTTATTAAAATTTGGTTACCGTTTCTTACGTCAGGTTCTGTTTGGTGAGAAAACAATTGAGTTGAAAAATGATGCCGTTACCAAACGTGCTGAAGAACGTAAAGAGTATTGGAAAGCGCGTCATGATGCTGAGATGGAATATGCAAACCTGAATGATCCACGCTATGATCCCAAAGTCATGGGTGATGAAGTCATGGGGGATAATAAATTAGCAGAGAAGGCCGAAGCTGCTAAAAAGGAACAAGAAAAGTAAAAAGAAAATATCACTATGCTTTTAAATCAGGAAACTAATTTTACAAAGTCTTCAAGGATGAAAATCGGCATTATCTCTGACACTCATGAGGAATTGAGTGAGCAAGTTAATGCTATTATAAAAGAATGTGATATTGTAATACACGCAGGCGATATCGGTTCAAGCTCTGTTCTTGAAGCATTGAAACCCAAATCAGGTCATGTTATTGCTGTTGCCGGGAATAATGATAAGCCCTATTTGTGGGACTTTAAAGATTGGGAATTGGTAAAGTACCTGCCTCATGTCCAGGAATTATCTGTTCCAGGAGGTAAGATTGTTATTGAACATGGTCATGAACATGATATGTATATGCCTGCCCATAGCGATCTAAGAAATGCCCACTCTGATGCCAGAGTGATTGTATATGGCCATACACATAAACAGGTGATAGATAAAGAAAATCCGAGTCAGCATGTGATTAATCCGGGTGCTGCAGGTTATACAAGAAATAAGGGTGGTCCTTCTTGTGTGGTGCTTAGTATAGTAGATAATGACTGGGATTATGAAGTCTTTAAGTTTGAAGATAAGCCTCTTTAACTACTTAGGCAGTACCTTATTTAAATAAAGATAACCTGTAATTGCTGAGATAGTCGAGCCAATTAAAATACCCAGTCTATCATTCATCAATATCAACTCAGTTCCCCCTTGTTCGAATGCTAATGAGCCAATAAAAAGACTCATGGTAAAACCAACACCACAAAGTAATGACACGCCATAAAGCTGTTTCCAGTTAATATCATCCGGCAGTGAAGCAATTCTTAACTTGATTGCAATAAAGCTGAAAAGCATAATACCAATTTGTTTGCCAAAAAATAAACCCATAATAATACCTAATGGAATTGGTTCAAGCAGGGTGTTAATGCTTAAGCCCTCTAATGGAACCCCGGCATTGGCAAAAGCAAATATGGGAATAATGAAATAAGAAACACTGCCATGAAGATCATGTTCCAGATTTTTTGCCAGGGAAGGTTCATTTTTTGAGCTGGTTTTAAGAGGGATCAGAAATGCCAGAAGGACACCAGCTAATGTGGCATGTACCCCTGATTTTAAAACAGCAATCCATAAAATAATTCCTACCAATAGATATGGTGTCAATGATCTCATATTGCGATTATTGAATATTGCCAGAACAAGAAGAGAAATAGTGGCTACAATCAAACTACTGGTTGATAACTCACTGGTATAAAATATGGCAATAATGACAATAGCACCCATGTCATCCATTATAGCTAGTGACACGAGGAATATTATTAGTGCAATAGGAACTCGTTTGCCGAAAACAGATAAAATACCTAAAGCAAAGGCAATATCGGTTGCAGCAGGAATAGCCCATCCTTTTAAGGCGGCAGGATCATTGAAATTAAGTGAGGCATAAATTAATGCTGGTAATAACATACCGCCAATTGCAGCAAAGGCGGGCAGTATGATTTTTTTTGGTTCAGATAACTCACCTTCGATTAACTCTCTTTTTAACTCAAGGCCAATTAATAAGAAAAAAATAGCCATCAAGCCGTCATTAATCCATAGGATTAATGGTTTGGCGATATGTAAAGCGCCAACTCTGACTTCAACAGGCACTTCAAGAAGATCATCATAGATACTAATGAGTGGCGTATTGGCAATAATGATTGCTGAAATTGTCGCAATCATTAAAAGAATCCCACTGGCACTTTCTTTTTTAAAAAAACGTTGAAAAAAACGTTGAAACGTATTGTCAGAAGGTTGCATATTATTAACCAGAAAAAGGGCGGGGTATTGTTTTATAAAAGTAACTTGTTATTAAGAAATCATTTTAACCTTATTTTTATACGGATCCAAGAGTGTGACAAATTTGAATAAGAGGTCAATGACTATAATACCCCAAAAAATTAAGACAACAAAATCAGAATTCATATTCCTAAAGAGTTAAACTAAAGTCAATAAACAGGAGTAAGAGATGA
>JAHXIM010000276.1 GCA_025655635.1 gamma proteobacterium symbiont of Lucinoma myriamae
TTCATTACGGTTAGTGAACCGCCCATTGCGGACCCGCATGATGGGTGGTGTGGGGGCTGTAGGAGAGAAACCTGTGGCTACCCGATTTTTGGTGTAATACGAATTTGTTGAGCCAGTTTAATTCCGTCAAAACCATCAGGCAGGTGATAAGCAGTGCAGACATAATCAACCGTTTTATGTTCAAGTGTCTCAAGTGCTTCATCATAATCATTGACAATATGAACGTTCAGCTCTTCATTCTTGAAGATTTGTGAAATCATCATTTGATGAAATCGAGAGTTCTCAACGATTAGTATATTCATCTATTAACTCCATTCAGGAATACCGCATATTGAAGTGAGTGAAAAAAAACAAATCTTTTACTATAATAGATCTTCTTTCTTTCTAAATGTGTGAAGTAGTCCACATGAAACAAATAAAACACTGTTCAACAAGGCGAAACCCTTATTGTAAGCTTGATTCTGCTGCTTCCAACAGCCCTTTTCATCATGAAAATGAATTGGCTTATCAAAAGTGGAAAACGCATAAATTAAAAGATTACCCCACTTCAATATCACAACTTGTCGTGCCATTGAATGATCCCAAGGCATTAACTGTACAGGAATATCAACAAATAAAAGATTGCCTGTTAAAAACCAATATGGTTATTTATGATATTGGCAGAGATATTCAAGAAGATAAATCGATTCCAGAGCAATTAGGTATTCAACTTGGTATTCATTCATTAGACAGAAATGAATGTGCTGATGATGATGGTTTTACCTCGATTCAGGTTGTAGATGATGGTCTGCATGCCATTTATATTCCCTATAGCGAAAAAGGCATTAACTGGCATACCGATGGCTATTACAATCGCTTATCAGAGCAAATCTATAGCATGATTCTGCATTGTGTCAGGCCGGCACCGGAAGGCGGTGAAAATCAGCTCTGGGATCCTGAGATTATTTATATGATGCTCAGGGATAAAAATCCTGATTATATCAAGGCGCTTATGGAGCCGGATGCTATGACCATTCCCAAAAATGTCTTAAATGGTCAGCTGGTTCGGCCTGATCGCAGCGGTCCGGTTTTTATGATCACGGATGAAGGCCGTTTACACATGCGTTATACCGCCAGAGCACGAAATGTGATCTGGAAAGAGGACAGCCTGACGCAAGAGGCACAACAGACTTTACGCGCTTTACTGAATAGTGATTCTGATTACCTGTTTCAAGGGCGATTAGAGGCAGGGCAAGGTTTAGTGTGCAATAATGTATTACATACTCGAACGGCATTTAAAGATGATAAGGACAATCCTCGATTACTTTATCGAGGCCGTTATTTTGATAAGATTATGTTTTAACTACCACTTGGCCGTCGTGTAAAATTTTTCCAGACGGCGGATTTTACTATTGGCCTGAGCGTATTCCTGCTCACTGATTCCTTCTTTGCTGACTTCACAATGGGCATAAACATCTGTTTGACGTGCCTGAAGATTATCCTCAGCTCGTAAAACCTTACGCATAATAATGCTGGTTTGTACACATTCTTCTATAGTGTTGTATTGTTTTTCCATCTGATGTCTAAATTCAGTATCTGAGCCAGTAGAAATACCGGAAATGACAAGAAATAAGAGTACTTTCATCAACATTGCTCCCAGGGTAAGTTGTGGTAGCGCCATCCACCTATAGTGCTGCGCTGATGTTGATCATTCAACTCACCCTCAAAGCCTTCATCAACATTAAAGACATTACATAACCCCGAGTTTATCAGAAGTTGTCCAGCTTCAAATGAGCGTTTACCGCTGCGGCAAATCAGGATAATGGCTGGTGTATGCTCATCTTCAGCACAGACACCGCCCAGCACCAGTTTACGTATTTCAGTGGCAAAATGAGGATTAATGTCCCAGTCGGGTTCATCAATCCAGGCAATATGTACTGCACCTTTGGGATGACCGACAAATAGAAATTCCATAGAAGAGCGAACATCAATTAACAAACTGTTTGGCTTCTCATTCAGCATTTTTAAGGCTTCCTGGGGAGAAATGGAAGTAGGTTCTGTATTGCTCATAAGTGTGTTTATCTCACTATCTGGGTGAATATTGGATTGTTGACCTTAGCTAATATTGTATTAGGTAGAGTTGCTTTTCTTTACTCTACCTTATCCTGTATTATAGGGGACTTAGATAAAAGAAACAGGTTATAACAATGGTCGGAAGACGTAAAGACAAAAAGAAAAAAATGGATACGGGTAAGTTAGATGCAATTGTTAAAAAAGTGCATACGGAGGTTAATGAACGCGAAAAAGGCTATCGTGAACAATCCCTAAAACTACACCCCTGGGTCTGTGGTCGTTGCGGCAAGACCTTCACTCGGGAAAATTTGGAATTACTCACCGTTCACCATATTGATCACAATCATAATAATAATCCACCAGATGGCAGTAATTGGGAAAATCTGTGCATTTATTGTCATGATAATGAGCATCAGAAAATGAATGAGTATGAAGCCTACGGTGATGTCAATGCAGGCAGCCAAACTGAAGCCGCAACACATAACCCCTTTGCTGATCTAAAATCTATTATTGGCCAGAGTGATAATAAAGAGTAAGGTCATTATGAGGTTTAAGGCAGCTTTAAAACGGCTTTTGTTCCACCCTCAGGACGAGATATTAACTGCACATCCCAACCGTTAGCATCAGCTAATTGTTTTACTATAGCGAGTCCCAGTCCGCTCCTCCCTGTACTGCTTCCACGAGAAGTCTCTAGTCGGTAAAAGGGGCGAAATACAGCTTCTATTTTTTCTGGGGGTATACCTGCACCACCGTCCATAATTTCGATAAAAGCCATTTCTTTATTACATTCACAGTTTACATAAACAGGCTTTTCATCACCATAACGGATGGCATTTTCCAATAAATTAGTGATGATTCTTCGCAGAGCTAAAGGTGCTAACGTCAGAGTGCAGGCTTGTTCTGGTGACCACTCGATATGAACGCCATGTTTTTTAATATTATTAATAATATGATCTAATTCTTTATTAATATCAATGGTCACTGCGTTCTGTTCTTCCAGTCCCAGGCCTATGCTTAATGTCTCACTAATAAGGTGGTTTATCCTATAAAAATCAGTTGAAAATGGTCTATAATCATAACCCATTGAAATTATAGTGAAATATCATGATATTACCACCAAAAAT
>JAHXIM010000496.1 GCA_025655635.1 gamma proteobacterium symbiont of Lucinoma myriamae
TATGGAAGAACAGGCAGAAATGAAAAAAGCTGCTTAATAAAAGAAATAAGATTTTTGAAAAAATTGTCTAGACAATTTGGGGTGGAATATTGCTAGTTTAATAAAATTCCACAATATCTTCACAATCAAGTTAAATCTATAGCAAACTCAACAAAGCAGATAGTCTTTAATTAGTTCTTGTCATTAATTTCAGATGCTATGAGAATTTATCTATAATATAATAATTCGTAACTATTCAGCCAATATCAGGCTATAACTATTGATAATATAGGACTTTTTTCATATCAGACTGAATGGTTATCATTCTCTTAATTAATTTGGATTTACAATGAAAAAAAAAGTTGCATTGATTACCGGGGTTACTGGTCAGGATGGTGCTTATCTGGCAGAGTTTTTATTAAATAAAGATTATGAAGTTCATGGTTTAAAGCGTCGTGCTTCCTCGTTTAATACCGATAGAATTGACCATCTTTATCAGGATCCCCATGAAACTGGAAGAAAGTTTATTTTACATTATGGTGATCTTTCTGACTCAATGAATCTGGTGAGAATTATTCAGGAAATCCGACCTGATGAGATTTATAATCTGGGAGCTCAGAGTCATGTCGCCGTATCGTTTGAAAGCCCGGAATACACAGCAGATACGGTTGGCCTGGGTGCACTACGCATTTTGGATGCAATCCGGATTTCTGGTTTGGAGAAAAAGACCCGTTTTTATCAGGCATCGACTTCTGAGTTGTATGGTGAGGTACAGGAGACCCCGCAGCGTGAAACAACGCCTTTTTACCCTCGTTCTCCTTATGCCGCGGCTAAACTTTATGCCTACTGGATTACAGTCAATTATCGTGAAGCTTATGGTATGTATGCCTGCAATGGTATTTTGTTTAATCATGAATCACCTATTCGTGGTGAAACCTTTGTTACCCGCAAGATAACCCGTGCTCTGGCGCGTATACATTTAGGATTGCAGGATACTGTTTTTCTGGGTAATTTAAATGCCAAACGTGACTGGGGACATGCGAAAGATTATGTGGAAATGCAATGGCTGATGCTCCAGCAAGATGAACCGGATGATTTTTGTATTGCTACTGGTGTTCAATATTCTGTCCGTGACTTTGTTAACTTTGCCTGGGGACATTTAGGCAAAACCATTCGCTGGGAAGGTGATGGTCTTGATGAAAAGGGATATGATGAAGAATCAGGCAAAATGATTGTTGCTGTTGATCCCCGTTATTTCCGTCCTACTGAAGTTGAAACTCTATTGGGCGATCCAAGCAAAGCCAAAGAAAAACTGGGCTGGGAACCAAAAATAACACTGGAAGAAATGGTTCATGAAATGATGGAAAATGATATCACTCTGGCGAAGCGGGATTCATTGGTTAAAGAGCATGGTTATCGAGCCTTTGACTATCATGAGTAAGAGCATGAGTAAGAGCATGAGTAAGAGCATGAATAAGAGCATGAATAAGGACAGCAAAATTTATGTAGCAGGCCATCGTGGTTTAGTAGGCTCTGCTATTATGCGTCAATTGGATACTATAGGGTGTTCAAATGTCCTGACTCGTACTCATAGTGAACTGGATCTGGTTAACCAGGCTCAGGTTCAGGCTTTTTTTGAGAAAGAGAAGCCGGAATATGTTTTTTTAGCTGCAGCCAAGGTTGGCGGCATTCATGCGAATAATACTTATCCTGCGGAGTTTATTTATCAGAATATGATGATAGAGGCTAACATTGTTGATGCGGCCTATCGCAATGGTGTTGAAAAACTTTTGTTTCTCGGCAGTTCCTGTATTTATCCTCGTGCGGTCAAACAGCCTATGCGTGAAGATGCTTTGCTGACGGATATTCTTGAGCCCACTAATGAGCCTTATGCGCTGGCCAAAATTGCCGGGATAAAATTATGTGAATCCTATAATCGTCAATATGGTACAGATTATCGTTCAGTGATGCCGACCAACCTTTACGGTAAGGGGGATAATTTTCATCCTGAAAACTCTCATGTTATTCCTGCCGTTATGCGTCGCTTTCATGAAGCAAAAGAGCGCGGCGATACTGAGGTTGTGGTCTGGGGTAGTGGTAAATCCATGCGGGAATTTCTGCATGTTGATGATATGGCTTCTGCCTGTCTTTACGTGATGAAATTGGATAAAGAAACCTATGAAGCAAATACTGAACCCATGTTGTCGCATATTAATGTCGGCACCGGTGTTGACTGCACCATTCGAGAAATGGCAGAAACCATTAAAAAAGTGGTTGGTTTTTCAGGGGAGCTCGTTTTTGATACCAGCAAACCTGATGGTGCAATGCGTAAGTTAATGGATGTTTCAAGGCTTGATGCTATGGGCTGGGAAGCATCCATTCCTTTTGAAGAAGGACTTGCTGCAACCTACGAATGGTATCTTGAAACAAAAGTGTAACCAATGAATACAGTGATTTATAAGGGTAGTAAAAAACAGGGTTCTTATCTCTATATCGTGCACAAAGATGATTTTTCACAGGTGTCGGAAATCTTGTTAACGGTAATGGGGAAGTTAGAATTTGTAATGAATCTGCAGTTAAACCCGGAAAAAAATTAGCTCAGGCTGATGTTCAGCAGGTTATCAATGCCTTAAAGCAAGATGGTTTTTATTTACAAATGCCGGATGAATCTGAAAAGTTAGCCCTGTCGGGCAAAAAACCGGTCTCAAACCCCATTCCTAAGTTGTAGATTTATCCCTGCCAATATAAGCAAACCATTTTAGCCAAATTGGAATGGCAATCATTTCTCCGAGTATGGCGGGTATACTAATACGATTATTATACATAACGAGTTCAGGAGCGAATGGCCAGGCAAACCAGATAAACAGTGAAAGTAAAAATGCAGTGAAATAGCTCAGTGCGAGGCAGCTCAGTGCATCACCGATAGTCTTATCTTTTGGAGCAAGAAAACGTGCCATTACCAACCATTGCCCAATGGTGATAATCAGTTGAATGGGCGCATTAATAAAAAAGGCCAGTACAATAGCGTCAATAATAGGCATCAATGATATTGAGCATAAGCTATTGAAGGTAAGTTCTCGATCATAAAAGAAGCAGGGCTTAAATTAACAGAAGGTAATCCCCCGGCTCTGCTGGGGTGACTATCAAAGTTTGACAAATACGGGATTCATCGTAAGTATCTTTATCTGAGA
>JAHXIM010000401.1 GCA_025655635.1 gamma proteobacterium symbiont of Lucinoma myriamae
ATGGTTGGATACAATTTACATAGCGGTGATCCTCCTACAGGGGACTTACACCCCATTAGTTTATGCCCATGACGGGCGTACACAATAAATTGAGCAGATGACATTAAAAATAGTCATGATTCCATAGGCTTTATATGAAAGGTCCGTCATAGCTAAGACAGTTATAAGGTATTCACCTTGATCGTAGACGACAAATCAAAGAACTGTTGTAAAATTTCAAATAAATACCACGCATCCTTTGTACCGCATAATTCTCTAATCGAATGCATGGCAAAGGTTGGTACACCAATATCTAATGTTTTAACACCAATTTCAGCGGCCGTAATCGGGCCAATAGTACTGCCACAGCCCATATCAGTACGAACCACAAAGTTTTGCACCGGCACCCGGGCTTTTTTCGCTAACATTTTAAAGACGGCGCCTGTTTCACAATTTGAGGCATAACGCTGATTCGCATTGACTTTAATAACCGGACCCTGATTAATAATTGGACCATGATTAGCATCATGTTTATTAGAAAAATTCGGGTGAATTCCATGTGCATTATCAGCTGAAATCATCATTGATTGATCAATCATACGTGTCAGTGACTCTGCGGAACCAGCTAAACGCTCTAATACAGATTTTAAAAAAGTTCCCTGAGCACCGGATGTTGAGGAGCTGCCAACCTCTTCATGGTCACTGCAAATTAATAAACTGGTTCCCTGATCATTAGCATGAACCAGAGCCTGCATACCAATATAACAACTCAATAGATTATCTAAACGACTACTGGCTATAAAGTCTTCTTTTAGACCAACATAAGAAGCTCCCTGAGTATCATAAAAGCTCAGTTCAAAATCAAGAATCTCATCAACACTAATCCCGTCATATTGAATTTCTGCCTGTTGTTTTAAAATATTTTTTAGCGTATCTGCCTGTTCATCCGTTGTATCATCCCTATCTTCGTCAACAATCATTAATACCGGAGGTATATCTGTTTGCGAATTAATAGTGCGATTTTTATTGGCCTCTCGATCAAGGTGAATAGCAAGACTAGGAATACTGGCAATCGGTTTTTCAAAATTAAGCAAGCAGCTATGTATTGCATGGTGTCTATCCTGATACACTATTTTACCTGCCAGAGATAGATCACGATCAAACCAGGGATTGAGTAAAACACCACCATAAACTTCAACACCTAATTGTAAATAAGATTGACTTACAATTTCAGCGTTGGGCTTTACTTTTAAACAGGGACTATCCGTATGAGCGCCCAATAATCGAATACCTGTTTCAAGCACATTCTTGTGTCCATAAACAAAAGCAATAAGCGAACTGCCATTACGTGTCACATAATAGCCTTGTCCCGCCTCTAATAACCAGTTTTCAGATTCAGACAAACATTGAAAGCCGCTGGACTCCAGCAGTTCTATTTGATTTTTTACCACATGATAGGGTGTTGGTGAAGCATCAAGGAAATGGAATAAATCTTTATTAAATTGTTTCATTTCTAATGAAAAGGTATTCATGCTATCGATATCTGACATTAACTATTGTTCTGCATGTACATTATAGTTTGAAGAGCCTCTTTTTGAGGGTACTACATAAATTCTACTGGGTAAAAGTTTCATCGCTTCTGTTTTATCAACAATACTAAAGACTGGCTTGCCTCCCATTACTTCATATTCAACATCAACTTTCACATAATAGGTTTGGCCTGCTTGTACCGTCATTGTGATTGATTCACCCTTTTCCAGGTGTCTATCAGCAACACTATAGGTATGCTCTCCGGCAGTAGTAAACAGGTAAAAATAACTATTTTGTGCCATGGCACCCACAATTTTATTGTTTTCTGATAACTTAAAACGATATGTTGAGCCTATAAAACCGGGAGTACGATAAAAATAAATCAGTGCTTTATCAGGCTTAGGCTCTGGAAAAACTGCTGGTTGAGAATAATCAACCGGTGCACAGGCAGATAACAACAAAAGCAATAAAGTAATGATAAAAATATGAGTAAGGTATTTCATTGAGTGTACTGGTTCCTTAAATTTATTCTGCTATTTTAGTGCTTTAGCACAGTCTTTTATGAGTTGCTGACCTTGATAAATAAAGCCTGTATAGATTTGTACTAATTCAGCTCCTGCCGATATTTTATCTTGCGCATCCTGTGCTGAAAAAATACCACCGGCAGCAATAATAGGGAGTTTTCCTTTTAATTGTTCACTCAGAATGCTAACGACATGTGTAGACTGCTTATTGACTGGCACTCCACTGAGTCCACCCTGTTCTTCTGCATGAGCTAATCCTGCAACGGCGCTGCGTGATATAGTAGTATTGGTGGCGATAACGGCATCAATTTCTTTTTCTACTAATAAATCGGCTATCAAACGAACATCATTATCATCCATATCAGGGGCAATCTTAACTGCCAGAGGGACATATTTTTGGCTACTTTCCGCTAATATTTTTTGTTCCGATTTTAGCACGCTCAAAAGATGTTTAAGTTCATCACCAAATTGCAGTGTTCTTAGCCCCGGTGTATTGGGTGAAGAAATATTAATGGTAATGTAATCTGCTAAAGAATAAACACGCTGTAAACAAGTTTTATAATCATCCGCCGCAGATTCAACAGGCGTATCAAAGTTTTTACCAATATTGATACCAATAATAGTATCTCTATTGGCTTTTTTAACTTGCTCAATCAGATGTTCAACCCCTTTATTATTAAATCCCATGCGATTAATAATTGCCTGTGCTTCAGGGATACGAAATAATCTGGGACGTGGATTACCCGGTTGAGGTCTGGGAGTTATCGTGCCTATTTCAATAAAACCAAATCCAACAGCAGATAAAGCATCAATATAGTCGCCATTTTTATCCAGTCCGGCAGCCAGTCCGACTGCATTTGGAAAGGTCAATCCCATGACTTCTTTGGGAGATAAAACCGGCTTGCCAAAAACGATGCTAGATAATTTCATGGAATGCAATAATTTTAAAGCCTTCAGGCCAAGCATATGTGCTTTTTCAGCATCAAGACTAAAGAAAAAGCGACGAATAAGCGGGTAGAAAAAAGACATAGGTATGATTCTTAAATTAATTAGTCGACCCTGAAAAAAGACAATCTCAATGACACAATAGATTATCGTACAATATTGATTCTATTTTTATTGTTCATGATCATATTG
>JAHXIM010000441.1 GCA_025655635.1 gamma proteobacterium symbiont of Lucinoma myriamae
AAAGATTTGAAAAGGCTGGGAATTGAGGCAGCTCAATTTAATGATCTGATAATTAAAGATTTGGAAGATAGAAATAGAGAAAAACTTAAAAAAATTGAAGAAACAAAAAGATTGAGACTTAAAAGAATTAAGGAAATAAAAGAATTACGGATGTTTGGATTTGAGTTTGATGGTTGGAAATCTGATATATCCATATTTGAGATGAAGCAACAAGCTAGGAAATTGCAGCTAACAATGAGTCCAGGTCAATCAACGTACCTTACTAGCTATAATGAAAGGTTGTTAAATAGTCAGCCCGCACAAAGAAACTATACATACAGAACAAATCTAATGGGAAAAATTACAACTATTACTCTTTCATTTACAAAAGACACAAAAAAATTATTTCAAGTTAAAGCAACTTTCCATGTCTCTCAACTTAAGCCAGAGGAAGAAAATATTTTTATGAATCTCTTTACACTCAACTGTCCAATAAATATGGCAAAGCACAAAATATTAGCAGAAATGATGTTAAAGAAAATTCTCGTAAGTCTATATTAGGATTTTTCACTAGTAATATTTCGGAAAATATAATTGGTAGCCTTCAGGCATGGGATATAAATGAAACGAATATAGCAACTTTAAGTTATAAAAAAAACTACCATGCAATGAACTCTTATGAACTCATTTACAAAAACATGCCATTATCTAATGTCAATAAAAAAGAAATTACAAATGATATCAAGCAAAGAACCAACCAAGCTCTTTCAATTGATAGTAAAAAATTGTAATTAATTCTATGAAAAAAACATAACACATTACTCTGTGAAAAAAGGAGTTTTCAATGTTTGAACAAGTTCTTATTATTATCGGGGCATCAATTTTTGGTGTTTTAGGTTTTATTCATCTGATTTATACATTTTATACGAATAAATTTGATGCTCGAAAATCCAGCGTTACCGATGCCATGAAGACAACCAGCCCTGTTTTAACAAAAGAAACAACAATGTGGGATGCCTGGGTTGGGTTCAATGCCAGCCATAGTCTTGGAGCTATTTTAGTGGCAGCTTTTTTTATCCCATTGGTTATTTTAGATATGAAGCTAATAATTGAATTTAAATGGTTTTCAATTTTGCCTGTTATCATAGGTTTTTCATATTTGCTATTAGCAAAAAAATATTGGTTTAAAATACCATTTTTGGGTATATTGATATCAACTATTTGTTTTACAGTTGCTGCTGTGCTGATAAACACATAACCAGAGGCTGCTATTACAGCTGATGCAATAGATAATGGTAAATCAGAAATATTTATTATCCAGATTATTATGGTGCTTTTGATATTGAGCCAGATGGTCAGACCATTGAAGTAGTTAAGTATTCCTTATGAGCGAGTCAAAAGACAGGTACAATAGTGCGCATATTCCTGAATTTCTAGTGGCTTGATAGAGTATAAATCAAATGGATAATCAATTGCGTTCTTTTTATATTGCGTTGAGTTTTTTGACGCGCATAGCAACACCCTTGAAAGGGGATGTCACGCAAAAACAAATTGGTGAATCCATTGTTTTTTATCCGCTGGTGGGAGCCCTTATGGGGCTGACTTTTTATATTAGCGCGGAAATCATTTTATTTTTTTCAACGGACTTTTCCAGTGAGGTATTAGCGGCAATTTTGCTGGTGATTTGGGTGCTGGTGACTGGCGGCCTGCATCTGGATGGCCTTGCCGACAGTGCAGATGCCTGGATTGGCGGCTTAAATGATCGTGATAAAACGCTGGAAATAATGAAGGATCCCTATTGCGGCCCTATTGGCGTTGCTATTATTGTACTGGTGCTGCTGTTAAAATGGACAGCCTTAAGTTACTTATTAAAAAATGATCAGTCTGCCTTTTTAATTGTCCTGCCGATGTTGTCACGCAGTATTATCATTGTATTATTTATGACCACGGTCTATGTGCGTGAGTCGGGTCTTGGTACTGCCTTGCTGGATTATATGCCCAATGAAGCCATCTTATGGTCCGTCTTATTAGTGAGTGCTCTGGCTTATTTTATTTTTGCCAATATATTCTCTATGCTGCTTGTGGCAATTGTTGTTATTGCCTTACGAATAATGATGATACAGCGAATTGGCGGTATGACGGGAGATACTTTGGGCGCAACCGTTGAAATTGCAGAGGTGACTGCTTTAATCGGGCTTGTTTTTTGAGCGTATAACGTATTGTCCATTTTATCGGGGGAATTTCACCATCAGCAGATGGCGAAGTGAGTGACCGGATTGTTAAAAGTAAATCGCAATAAATCGAGCGATGAGTTTTCCACTGTACTTTTCACCCTGATATAAGTCCAGGCGTTCCCCCCTTGATATGGTAAGTATCAGCCTGAGAAATAAGAGTGAGAATTGTATTTTCAAGCGCCATAGTAGGACATGCTTTACGGGTACTCATCAGCGGGCCAATAGTAATATCATCTTCTGTATAATAGACATTGCCTGAAAAATTATTGCATCCGGAAAATCCGTTGATTTTATTATTCTGACGAATAATAAAATGAATCTCGCCAGAGGCTCCTGGGTTGTTATGCACTATGTACTGCCAGTTGTTATCAGCATCCAATCGTTTGCCATTTATCTCGACCAGTTTCCAATAGGTGTTTGCCAAAGAGGAAGGTGGTACTATACCTGTGCAGTTTTCCTGTTGCTGGATGGATAAAAATTGATCAACAATGACAACTTGTTGTGTACCCTCACCCTCCATTTTTTTGCGTGTTGCCAGGTGACCTTCAATCGAGACTAAAAGTGATTTTCCGGGCTGATAACGATTGTTAAGATAGGCTCTTTCCAGAGCGATATTATCGCCTTTCATTGCAACGGGCAGGCGGTTTTTATTATTGCCACATTCTAAAAATAAGCCTGCATCTGCCATATAAGAATACATGCCCTGCATTTTTATTCTCTCTACTACAGTCTCATTTGCTTGTGTTGAGACAAAGCAAAGCGATAATAAAAAAAATAAACTGAGAGTGAGTGGATAGTTATTCATCCTGAGGTTTCTCAGAGAGCATTTTTTTACCACTGAACATTGAAGAAATCAATCTATACCCGTGATCAATGAAAGTGCTTGATTTTTATATAAATAGGGATCAAGATTAGCACATGACGCAACTAACCCTAACAGCCCCTC
>JAHXIM010000384.1 GCA_025655635.1 gamma proteobacterium symbiont of Lucinoma myriamae
TAACAATTTGATCAGGAACAATTAAATTACAATTAATGTTGTACGATAATCTATCGATTCATGATGATTATCTTTTTTCAGGATCGACTAACTACTCAGCGTATTACTGTCAAAAATATAAATGCTCAAATATCCAATGAATTTTGTTTATTAATCAGTTAACAAATGAAGAAAATAATAAATTTAAATAAAGACCTTGTCCATGCCGTTGATCAACTTATTATTGATACTGCCTGCTATCAGCCGATTGAACTATTATTACGTCTCAATTTAATAGCCTATGCTGATTATGAACAATGGCGTATGGGTAAAATCTATCAGCTTTCAGATATTTTAAGTCACAATAAAAAAGAAATTATCCATCATCTGGATGAGGCATTATTTTATGTCCAGTCTCTGAACCTGATACCTGAGCCAATGTTCATGCAGCAATGGACACAGGATGATAGCACTAAAATTCTTAAATTTTGCCCTGATAATAGTGCTTTTGCCGATAAGTTAACAATCCAATATATTCGTCAGGATGACGATGATCAGATGGATCTGTTTTTTGACAATCAATCACTAAGTATTGTTAAAGAATTAAAACAGGCACTGATTTCACGCAATATTAAGATCGCCAGCCAGCAGTTTCAAGCACTTTATCAAACAGAACCTGAACACAAGTTTTTTCAGCCTGCACAATTATTATTAGATGCCTTAGTCAATGCGCTGGAAGAAGAGCCCATTTCTGATACCGCAGAGGAAATGCGCTATTTACTTGACGAGTTACAACCACTGGCTAAAAAGGCATTGTCAGGACAGGAACGGGATTATATGTCTTTATTCTGGCATCGTCTGGCCGATAATATTGATAACTCTCACTACGATGAAACTCAAGGAGACAGGCATTCTTCATATTGTTATGAACAAATACCTGACTGGCAAGCAGTTATAAAGAGCATAACCCAGACCACTGATGGGCAAAAATACCCTGAATTATTAGCCCGCCTTGCCCTTGCCTTAAATAAGTCCGGACAACACAAGCTATTTATGCAAACACTATGTCAATTTTTCTGGCGGTTTTCAACTGCGCTTGAGGAAACGACAGACAAAGCATTTATCATGACCGATGCCGCATTAAAAAAGAGCTGGTATGCTTTCTTAGATCAAGAGTTGGATGTAAAATCAGATGAGCAATGGGGAGAACAAAATTTTCCCAGCTGGCTTTTGATAAAAGAACCCGGCATCAGCCATTACATCAGCGTCAATGAACACACACCAGAGGCTTTTAAACTCTTGCAGCAGCTAACATTAGCAGAACTTAAAAACGGTGCACAAGCGATAGAATTAAGAAAACAACTTAACCAGGCTCAGTCCAATATATTTAAATTCTATTTAAAATCACTTTGACTAAAGCAATAATTGACTCATTTGTTCTAAATGCTTCCAGGCTTCAGATAAGTTATCTTTATCTTGTTTATTATCTTCAAGCAACTGTTTAGCCTGTTGATAGATCAATTCCTGATGCTCTCTATCAAATAGTTGAAATGCAGCACTGAGTGCACTTTCAGACTCACTTAATAATGTGGGCACCAGCTGATCCTGAGCAATGGGTGAGCGTGGTCTAAGCAAATCAGCAACCAAAGGAAAAGCTAATAATTGATAGTGCGTCGTTCTGGCTAATTCTTCTTCTTTCAGGTTTTGTGCAGCTTCAGCATCCCCCTCAGCCCCCTTCCAGACAGAGTTCATTATGACATTGACTAATTGAGTAATCGCCAATTTTTCATTATCACGCTTGCCTGAAAGACCACTACTCTGCTCATAGCTTTGATCAAGGCGTGATTTCAAATCAAGCATCTTTTCACTGCCTTCATTAGGCTTCAACTCAGCAACTTCACCTAATAAGCTATGAAATTTTTCTGTAAATTCAGCTTCTTCCTTTTCATTCATGTAGCGAGCGCCGGATATCCTTTGCTCATCAAATTCACGTTGTTCTTCACTAAAGAGCGGGTTCTTATATTGACGTTTCAGGTGACGTTCTCTGGCACCAGGCCGGGGTAAAAAAATAAGGGACATATCAGACTTCTATTTGTTTCTTAAGTGGTTAAATGCGCTTAATGGAGTTTTTCTTGTGGTAGAAATTCAATTTCCTGACCTTCTGCTTTTATTTCATCAAAAATAAATTCCACACCGACCTGTTGCCCTGACTCAGAATCTTTGGTCTTTGCTTTAGCCTGTTTTAACTCAGGCATACGATTAACCAGATAAGTAAACATAATTATCGCTGTATTATCATCTTCTTTTAACAGGGTGTTTACCAAATTTAAAGCAATAAACTGTGTTTTTTGTTGTAAACTGGGCTTATTAATTTTTTGATCACTTAAAATAAAGCCTTCATCCATTTGTTTATCCAGAACATCAAGATATTCACGCTGCTTATCAGGTAAAGCCTGCGAACGGTCATAAGTTAAGACTTCCTGGCTATCCAAAAGGAAGCTCACTGTATCAGACATATATTTCTCTCTTTTTTATTCAATGTAATTACGTATGAATTTCTAGGAATGTTCATGAACTAATGATACAATAATACCCTAGAAAAACACTAGGTTTTCTTTTTAGTTTAAAATGATGGTTAAAAATTCAATGCAAAATTCAACTCCAAACGATCATAACATAGAAGTCACTCAAGCTGTCATGCATGCTCTAGATGATTGGAAGCTGGATGGCGAACATATATTGTCTGTTATGGCATTACCTGAAAAAGTTAAGGTGCGTCATTTATCTCAATACCGAAATTCATGTGCCTTTCCGGATACTCCTGAAGTCAATGAGCGTTTACGACATGTACTGGGTATAATTGATGCATTAGCAACCAGTTACCCTACTAATCCAAGAATGTCTTTATTCTGGATGACTCGCAGCAGCAAAAAATTTCAAAATAGAGCTCCGATTCAGGTGATTATTGAAGAAAAGCTTGAAGGTTTAATCACTATTCGAAAACACCTTGATTGCAGTTATGACTGTTTGGTGACAGCAACTGATAAGTGCAGCCATTAATTCTTGAAATATCTTCGCCGTTATTGCTCACAAGATCACACAAAAAGAGTAAAATGACGATTAGTTTATTATTTTGAAAGGTGTTTTAAAAACTGCT
>JAHXIM010000369.1 GCA_025655635.1 gamma proteobacterium symbiont of Lucinoma myriamae
AATTTGATCAGGAACAATAAAATTACAATTAATGTTGTACGATAATCTATCGATTCATGATGATTATCTTTTTTCAGGATCGACTATTTACTCATGAAAGCAATTAATCATTCCCGCAAAAATGCCAGTAAACACGCAGCAAAAATAAGCCGTATAGCCTCCCATCTGGAAAAGATTTCAGTCTGGAGCGGGCAATCCATCTCCTGGCTCACTTTATTAATGGTCATTTTAACCTTTGCTATTGTCGTATTACGTTACGGTTTTGAGATGGGCTGGATTGCCATGCAGGAATCTGTCATTTATATGTATGCTCTGGTTTTTTTAATTGGCATACCTTATACACTCAAGCATGATGGTCATGTTCGTGTCGATATTTTTTACTCCAAAATGAACCCTCGTAACAAAGCCTGGGTTAATTTATTTGGTACTCTCTTTTTATTAATCCCGGTCACCATTTTCATTGCTTGGGTCAGTTGGGATTATGTTACAGCCTCCTGGGCACTCAAAGAAGAATCCAGTGAAGCAGGCGGCCTGCCCGGAGTTTATCTGCTCAAATCCACTATTTTAGTCATGACATTGTTACTCTTCATACAGGGTATCAGTCAATTATTATTAAATATTGCTATTCTTTGGCAGTCACCTCCTGGTAAAAAAATGCCCTGCAATGAAGAAGAGGCTGAGTAATGGACGTCATTATGCCTCTTTTATTATTTGCATCAGTCTGTATTGTTTTATTAATCGGATATCCAGTGGCCTTGTCTTTAGGTGGTACAGCACTCGCATTTGCTGCCATCGGCTTATTAACTGATAGCTTTGATGCTGCTTTTTTACTGGCTTTACCTAATCGCATCTACGGTATTATGACCAATCAAACATTGATTGCCGTACCACTTTTTGTCTTTATGGGTGTCATGCTGGAACGCTCAAAAGTCGCAGAAGAACTATTAGGTACAATGGCCGATCTATTTGGCAGTCTGCGTGGCGGTTTGGGTATATCGGTGATCCTGGTCGGCATGTTATTAGCAGCCAGTACGGGTATTGTCGGTGCAACGGTGGTCACTATGGGTCTGATGTCTTTACCTATTATGCTAAAACGCGGCTATCATCCCAGTATCGCCACGGGTACTATTTGTGCCGCCGGGACGTTAGGGCAAATTATTCCTCCCTCCATTATTTTGATCCTTCTGGGTGATGTGCTCTCTGCCTCTTATCAGCAGGCACAATTAAATATGGGTATATTTGCTCCAGAAACGTTATCCGTAGGTGACTTATTTGTTGGTGCTTTGATCCCCGGCCTATTACTGGTGTTATGTTATATTCTTTATATTATTGCCATTGGCTTTTTCCGTCGCGACCTCATTCCAGAAATCACCAGCGATTCGTCACAGCATTCTGATTCAATTCTGGTACGAAGTATAAAAGCACTGCTCCCTCCTCTGTTACTGATTATTGCTGTTCTGGGTTCTATCCTCACAGGAGCCGCCACACCAACTGAAGCTGCTGCCGTAGGTGCAGTTGGAGCAATAATTTTAGCTTTGTTCAAAAAAGAACTGCATTTTAGTGTATTAAAAGAAGTGGTCTATAACACGACTCAAGTCACCAGTATGATTTTCTTTATTTTTATTGGTGCTGCTATTTTTTCTCTGGTCTTTAGAGGCTTTGGTGGTGATGAGGTCATTGAAGAATTTCTATTAGGTATATCAGAAAATGATCCTGACAGCTGGCTGGCACAAATTTTACCCGCAGGTGCTTTCGGCCCGGTATTGATTGTTATGCTGGTGATGTTTTTATTGGGTTTTATATTAGACTTTATAGAAATCACTTTTGTAGTCGTACCTATTATTGCACCCATATTGCTAACCATGGGCATTGATCCTGTCTGGCTCGGTATTATGATTGCCATTAACCTGCAAACTTCTTTTTTAACCCCGCCATTTGGTTTTGCACTCTTTTATCTGCGTGGTGTTGCTCCTGACTTTGTTAAAACCAGCGATATTTATAAAGGTATTATCCCTTTTATTCTCATTCAATTAGGCATGCTGGGCGCTCTGGCTTACTGGCCGCAACTTGCTACCTGGCTGCCTGGCGAAGTATTTAATTAATTCTAAATATGTTCCATAGTAGTAGTATGCATTATTCATTTACTATTCGCATTAGAATCTATCACTTATTATTGGGCTCATATTGGCATAAAATCATCCAATAATAAATGTCAGTTTCTGATGCTCCGTGTACGATTTAGGAACAGTTATTTAGTCATTATGAATTAATTTATTTCTTAAGCATTTTAAGCCTGAGTTAATATTCATAGTGTAATATTCTCTCTGAGCTTATTAGAATGATACATATTAAATATAAAAGGAAGAAAACATGCCACTATCTTACAAAAGTTATAACACCTGGAGCCCATCTGTACGCTGGTTTCACTGGATAAATGTATTATGCGTAATGGCTTTAATCTTTGTCGGCTTAGTGATGCTCTATAAAAAAGAATTAGGTATTAGCTCACTCGAAGCAAAAATTGGCTTAAAAGAACTGCATGTGATTATTGGTTATATCTTTGCCACGAATCTTGTTATTCGTTTGCTGTTTGCTTTTATCGGCCCAGCTTCAGCACGTTTTCGTGCTTTTATACCGGGCAAAGTCTGCAAAGCTATCGTGCGTCCTTAAAAGCAGGCAAGCCACAACAATTTATTGGTCATAACCCACTGGGCAAACTTGCTATAACAGCCTTATTTACTTTATTAATTGTATTAGCAATGATTGGCTTAATTCGTGCGGGTACTGATATTTATTTTCCACCTTTTGGTAGTATTGTGGCCAGTTATATTGCTGAAGAAGGCGCCGTTCCAGACAGTTTAATGCCTTATCAAAAAGCAGGCGTTAACCCGGAAAAAATGGCCTCACTAAAAGCATTCAAATCACCTATTGGCAAGATCCATTTATATACCGCTTACTTACTGATGTTCTTAATCATTGTTCATATTACCGCAGTCGTTCGAGCGGAGGTAAAAGAAGGAGATATACCCAATCAACTTGAAAATGCAGGATCGAACGTCTGAAAATTATCATTAATTCGAGTATCTAATGATTTTCCAATTTCAGGTAAAA